>JBEHWK010000031.1:0-27869 GCA_040217795.1 Clostridiaceae bacterium | reverse complement strand
TTTAGGCCCTCTTTCTGTCTTGTACTGAGCAATTCCTTCTGTTACAAGGTCAAATTCCAGGCCATGGTGCCAGTGCAGCGGCACCAGTGATTCAAGATCCAAAGTTTCCTGCAACATAATTTTAGCCGGAAAATTACTTTCGTATTCAACCAATTCATATTTATAACTCATATTATATTCTCCTAAATGCAGAATACCGCTATTCCATACGCAGCATACAACCGCTTTAAGATAATTATACATCTTTTTTGACATAATATAAATGACACTACCATTTATATAATGATAGTGTCATTTATTAACTAAATAATCACTTATATTAATTCAACATCATGTCCAGCATCTTTATTCTTTCTCTCAGAATTTTATTTTCTTTTTCCAAATTAACATTTTTCATTGCCAACTCCACATTTTCAAAACGTAATACTTCTATTTTCTCCTTACTATACTTAAGTTCTTTGTTTAAAATTTGTCTATCCATTTTAATACATCCTTTCTTATCTTCTCTGTATTTTTCCTGTTCATCTCATGAACAATTGAAGCCTGTAACTTCATAAAATATAATAAATATGTGAAATTCGTATTATGTACATTTATATCTGTCATTCAATTTTTAAGATATGGTCAGTTTAATCTTTTCAAGATTGCAGAAACCTATTTCGACAAATTTCCTGTGTATCGACATAAATTTCGCCATGCTTTAAAAACTTATTTTTATTTTATTAAAATTTCTCCGGTTTGTATTCACTTTTTTTGTTCTTTTTACCATGAAATAATGGTCAAAAATTGTCATCCATTTTTTTAAAACCATTACATTCCTTGTTTCTTATGCCATATACAATTCACAAATAACGTTGCTATCACCATGCTTTTCTAAACAAAAAAGGTTCAAGATTTTGAACCTTTTTTTGCATTATAATAAATTGTGAACTATTAGTAAATTTTATATTCATTATACTATATAGAAAGCATTAATGTTCTTACATTGTGCGGAGTGGCTCTTGGAAAATAGAGCCGAGAGCCGCGACAGCAGAATGTAAAAGAATTTTTGCTTTCTATATATTTTAGATATTACAACAGCTTTTCATCTAAAATGGCGATTGCTCTGACAGGTGCTCCATCAGAGTTTTCGTATTTTAATGGAAGAGCGCAGAATGTAAATAAATCATTTCCGATTGCTCCTAAACCAGTGAGATTTTCAATAACAACTATATCAGTTTTGAAAAACAGTTTTCGATGAATTGTCAGGTTTTCATCTGAAATAGGGTCAATTCCAATCACATCTAAACCAACGCCCTTTTTCTTACTACGTATTAAATATTCAGCAACTTCTTCTGTAATATATGGATACTTTCCAAAATAGGAGCTTGTGCCCCATCGTTTGTCCCACCCGGTATGGAATAAGATAAATTCCGCTTCATCTGCCTTTTCCTTTACACTTTCAATATACTTCATAGTAATTCTTTGACCTTCCTGTAAATCACTGCAGTCAATAACCAATCCTTTTCCCACAAATTGTTCTGCCGGAAATGAATCTAAAGCAGTTCTTTGGGCAAATAAATGCATTGGTGCATCCATATGGGTCCCAGTATGAGAGAATATTGTCAGCAAAGTTTCCTTAAAACCATTTTTCTCATATGTATTTGCAATTTCCAGTTCAGGTCCTTCTGTACCTGGATAAACCGGCATGCCTTCTGATATTGTATGTGTTAAATCAATCACTTTTATAACAATCTCTCCTTTCTATACAACAGCAAACATAAATAAGCTATCTCAATGAAGCCACTATACCATAAAAGTTTTCGCCTAAAAGAACCTTATCCTCTATATCAAAGCCTTCCTTTTCAAGTATTTCCTCAACAGAATCCTCTGATATTCTATGGTCAACAGGGGGACCCATTGGAGTTTCTTTTTTATGAAACTCAATGACCATCATTTTCCCCTCTGCTCTCAATATACGTCTGATCTCTGCGAAAAGAGATACCTTATCCTCAATCTCATGAAGTACTGTTACCATTATTATTAGATCAACAGCATTGTTTTCTACCGGCAGGTCGGATGAAACCACTTTCCTGATTTGAAGATTTTCAATGCCTCTCTCAGTTTTTCTTCTTTCCAGAAGCTCAATCATGCCATCCGATATATCCAAAGCGTAAACAGTATTGTCAGTAATCTCAGCGGCCGGGAAAGCAAAAACGCCTGTTCCTGCACCAATGTCACACACTGTCATTTTCTCATTTAATCCTGCCCGTTTCAATGTTTCCATAGGATTAAGTTCTGCTATCCTGGCCGGACTTTCAAATTTGAGAATTTTATTATCAATCATTTATATGCCTCCTCTCTCATGAAATATTTTATATTCATTTTATCATTTTTCATGAAAAATAGCAGCAATGCTATATTAATACATATTTCGAGAGAGTCAATTTGTCCTGTTCAAAATTTCTACAAAATTCCCTTGAGAAAAGGGAAAGAGCACCTGCCGACAGCACAGATACTCTTCGAGGAAATTATTAAAAAGAAACTTATCATTATTATTTTGCAAATCCTGCTCTGTTAAATGGATATACGATGATTTCAGCTTTTCCATATATCTCGCTGCCATCTATGTATGTATTCCTCCAGTACCTGGCATCATTGCTGTTAACTCTATTGTCACCCAGCATAAGGTATTTCCCTTCAGGTACATCAAATGACATGTCATTTTTTCCTCCAGGATTCCTGACATAATCCTCATTTATTTTTTCTTCATTAATAAATACGGAATCATCACTTTTTATTTCCACATGCTCACCAGGCAGCCCTATTACCCGTTTAAGAAGCAATTCATTAAGCTCATCGGATTTAAAAACCAAAATATCCCCTCGTTTTATCCATGAAGGATTGTACACCTTGACAGCTATCAACTGATCGCCTGCTTCTACTGTTGGAGTCATTGATCCAGTAGGAACCACTATTTTATATATCAAAAACGTAGTAATTAACTTCACAATTATGAAACTTACAACTATTGAAACTAACCAGTCATTAACAAATTTTCTAACCCAACTTCTGTTTCTCCGACTTCTGTTTCTCCTAACCATATCCTGTTACCTTTCTTCAAAAACACTTTGCTGTCTTCTCAACATGTTTATTTTACCCTAACTTACCTGTGCCTTGCAAATAGGTATATCTCTGTTATTTAAACTACTTGTTAGTCCAGGTTGGAAATTTTTGGGTTTTATTAAACAAACTTATCTCAAAGAATTGTAAACTCATGAACAATAAAACATATAACTGGAAATAACATCAATACATAATACTTAATGTTTTTCTTAATGATTGATATAAATAATATTGCTAAAAATAATATTGTACATATAATAACATCGCAGGAATATCTTAAGTCTGCTCTTTGAACCTTTTTTATTCATTGCAAAAGGACTGCACAATGAAACTAATTTTCATTTTTCACAGGAACCATTCCCCTGAATTTCTGTCTGAATACTTTAATTGTTTCTAGATTAATATTTAGCAAAAAGAATCTCTTCCCGTCAAAAATCGTTAGTGGCAATATAATAAATAACCAGCTTGCAATAAATGAGTATCTGTCCTGTGATTCTGTGATTAAAAATAACAATGCATATCCGCAATAGATAATATAAAACAAATTAATTTCCGGATTTTTAAGATACTGTTTTTTATTAAATAATCCAATATAAGTTGAAATAATTAACATGAAATATGCAAATTGAATATAGGTGGAAGCCATATTCTCAGGATCTGCCTTCAAATCTTTTTCCTCTATGCCGAGCTTGGCCCAGAATACTCCCCCAAAATCTCCTTCCCTCCATTGATATGTATACTTTCTGTTATAAAATTATATTTATCAACTATTTTTGCATCTTCTTCATTCCATCTTCCATAACTCTGGGGATTAGTTCCTTTTAAAATGGATGTCCAGGACGACTCGCTCCCCTTCCAAAGATCAAATTCTGTAATACCAGCAGTTCTCAGGAAGGTACTGACTATTACCAGCGGAATTATAAAAGCCCCTAAAATATACACACAAGATACTATGTTTCTTCTCAAAGATGTTTGAAAATATATCAATAAACAAATCAAATAAGCTACTATCATTACTGGAGCAACCATTCTGAAAAAGTTGCCTATAGTAAGACTTAATCCGGATAGAATTAAATACCCTAAAGTTTTTTTGTCTTTTATAACCAGAATAAATAAATATACACTCAGCAAATAAAATGAAATTGCCATATTTTCCCTGCAGTAGACTGCTGTGTAAACAATCATCGGAGGATATACAGCTGCAATATAACCTGCCCATATTCCTTTAACTTTGCTATTGAAAATCTCTTTTGCAATTAGATATGAAAGTAAGACACCTGCTGTTGAGCATATGACAATAATTATGTCCTTTGAACATATCAAATTCTCCATTCAGAACCAATAAGCTTCTTTCATACATTCCCGCAAAATCTGAAACCGGAACACTGTTTATCGATGCTATCAATATTATCCTTATAATTAATGAATAAATCAGTATCCCTGTAATTATCCTGGCATCGTTGATTTCTTTTTTTATTGCCCAATAAATTATAATGCCTGGTATTGAAAAGAAAATTCACAACGCTAAATTATAAAAGTTAAACATTTTAAAAAGCTCAGTTAATCTTATGAAATAAATTAAAACAATTAACACAAACAAGAACTTCAATACTATATTTATAAAACCGGAAAATCCTTTCTGTATACCCCCCATAAATTTCTCCCCCCTTATTATATTTGTCTCATCTTACCCCAGCTTCCATCTTAAAAATCCCCTTCATATCAAATAGAAGCAGGTTCGGATATATTGGTATTATATTCCCTGAAAATTACATTTCAATAGTTTTTGCCTGAATGGTTCATTTTCTTGCCTGAATTGCACTTTGTCTTTTAAGTGTGTATTTATCCTGATATAAGGAAATCACTGTTCCCAGCTTCATAAATAGTATAATTAGATGGTTTCCTGCAGAGCTGAGGATGAGAGCCATTGCGAAAATGAAAAAGTAAAATTTCAGGCTATGTTTTAGCTTTACATCAAAACATAGCCTTATTGTAGGGTTCTGCATCTAAATCATATATTCTACGGTTTGTTTACCGTTGCCACCCTTATGGCACAAAATTCTTAAAATTCTACAATTCACCTGACAAGACATACAGATATACTACATGGAAAGTTTCATGTTATGTATTAGATAAGCATCCTGAAGGTTCACCTTAACTCTTATGGAGTCACCTGTTAACGGTCTTCCGCTTATGTATTTTATACTGATGGATTCTTTTGAATTTGATGCTGCTATAACATGAGCGGAGGCTTTTATACTGCTATATGTGCTGTGATTGACCCTGCTCTCCCATAATAATCCTTCAGCTTCATTTATGAACCTCTCTTTCGTCCCTTTATATATCAGTTCGCCATCTTTTATAACTAACAGGTAATTGCAGTACTGTTCAATATCTTCAGCTATATGTGTTGTAACCAGCACTATTTTCCCCTCCGCCATAACAGGAAACAACTCTCTTATAGCATTTCTCTGTTCAGGCGCAAGCCCTACAGTAGGCTCGTCCACTATAATCAATCCCGGATCACCCATCAGCACCTTGGCAATTCCCAGCTTCTGTCTCATGGCATCAGAATACAGCTTGACTTTTCTGTGGATAAACTCCTGCATTGATAATTTTGCTACTATCTCATCTATCTGATTCCTGATATTTTTATTATTACCGTCTGATCTTAAACCAGCCTCCATTTGTAAAAATTCCCGTCCTGTCAAATGGCCATAGACAGAAAAAAATTGCGGTATATATCCTATGCTTTTTCTAACTTCTTTCAAGTTGCTTTTGTAGTTCAGACCATTCAGAAAAATATCTCCCCCCTGGATTTCAGACAGTGCTGCCAGCAGTCTTACAGCTGTAGTTCTGTCCTCCCCGTCTGCTCCAAGTATTCCTACCACTCCCTCATTCACCTCAAAAGAAATATTTTTCAACACTTCTTTTTTTCCGTATCTATAATTTAAGTTATCCACCTTTAAACAACTCATTGCAATTCTCCTTTTATACACTCAAAATATTGAAAACTGTGCCGCTTGGTTCATTTACATTAATGCTTTCTATATATTGCGATTCAAGTTAACAATTGGATTAACCCATTTGTTCTATATATTTATAATTTATCTATATATTTATATTCAGTAATTTTAGTGCTCTTCACTTGAATTATGCCTAAATCAAGCATGAAAATTATTGAGAGTATTATTGTAAAAAATATTAAAAGAAATATGCCTATTTTTTGTGTTTTAATAATAACCACCTCATTCAGATAATTTATAATCTTACTCAAACCACAGTTGCCACATAATTCCTCATACCCTTAATTATAGTTTTCCAGAATACTCTTTCAATAGCCTTTGCCTGAATGGTACATTTTCCTGCCTGAAATGCATTCAATTGTATTTTATTGGTAAAATTATATTGCCGGTAAATGTATGTACAATAAATGAAGACAAAAAAAGAAGATGGACTCTAGAGTCTTGTCCATCTTCACATTTTTGATCAATTCACATATTTCAGTTTAATGATCTCTTCTCCGCCCTCCCATTTCAACTTAAGAGTAATAGTCTCCAGCTTATTCTCTATGATAGGACGGAGAACTTCACCAATATAATAGCCATCATTATCCAAGGACATTGTACCCTTGGCATAGATTCCTGAAAGGGTATTGACTTCATAACTAATATTCTCAACTTTCTTACCATTAAGAGAATGTATAACCAAATCATAACTTTTCCCTTTTATAATGTTAATTCCAGCCTCAAAATATGTTCCTTTTCCTGCAAAGTGCGCATTATTGTAATAACAACTTTTAAAAGCAATAATTATGAAAATTAAAAATGCACCTAATAATATTTTTTCTCTTCTGTCCATCAAAAACCTCCTCTTCTTTACTCAATCAAATTTATTTTACACAACTCCTATCTTCCGGCTCGAAAAACTATATAGTTGTAGTACTTATAATATATGTCAACCGACCTGAAGCCCGCTTCCTTTAACATACACATCTGATCACTCATTGTGTCCATCTTGTCCAGTTTAATTCTGTCATAGGTCTTATCTTTTTCTTCCCTGGACAAAGAACAGTTTTCAATATAGTCAAGCTGATAGCCCTTGACTATTTCCTCCGATTCATAGTCCTCACCCTTTACCTGATCAGCATTGACAAAGACTCCTCCATCCTTGAGTGAAGCATATATATTTTTATATAGCTGCCTTTTCTCATTGCTGTCCAGATGATGAATTGACATTGCCGAAACTATTGCATCATACTTTCCGCCGCTGGTTCCACTCCTGTAATCTTCAATCTTAAAACTTATATTGGATGCTCCCTTAAATCTTTCTTTTGCTATATCCAGCATTCCATCAGCAATATCAACCAATGTATACTCTGCTTTCGGATATTTTTTCATAACCCATTCTGTAAGCAATCCTGTTCCGGCACCCAAGTCCAGGATACTTCCGGTATCATTATTTATTTTCGTAAGTTCCGCTGCTGTACCATAAAGTAAACTCATTAATGGTATCAGCTCATTTCTTTGCATATCATATCTTTCTGCTGATGAATTGAATACTGTTGCTACTGATTTGTCCATTTTACTCCCCCCTCATTTCCTGTAATTCCATTATATTCACTTTATTGATATAATAAAAATACATATTAATTATGAAATCCATAACCAGGAGTTATATTATGAGCATAGATTTGAATCTTTACAGAGTATTTTTTATGGTTGCAAGATACAGGAATATTTCTCATGCAGCTGAAGAATTATATATCTCTCAGCCTGCTGTCAGCAAATCAATCAAAACATTGGAAAATCGGCTAAAAATCAAGCTGTTTATGAGAAATCCCAAAGGTGTATCTCTTACTAAAGAGGGCGAAATATTATTAAAATACATAGAAAATGCATTTAACGAAATTTCTTCAGGGGAGGATATGTTAGATAAACTTAAAGCAAAAGAAATTGGAACCATAAATCTAGGAGTCAGCACTGTTTTAGGTAAGAATTATCTGATTCCCAGGCTGAAAAAATTTATTATCAAATATCCTGATTTTAAAATCCAGATCAATAATAAGCATTCTGAGGATGAAATTGAATTGATTAAAGAAGATAAACTTGAACTAGCCATTGTATGTGATCCTATCCTTGATGATATGATTGAACTTATTAAACTGGAAGAAGCCAGAGATATTTTTGTGGCCAGTAAAAGTTATCTGGAAAAGAATCATATAACTACCGCAAAAGATTCATTCGCAAAAGGTTCCTTTATGTTGCTGGAAAATAATAATGGTACCAGAAAGCACATTGACAACTATTTTTATAACCAAGGCTTATCCATTGTTCCTGAAATTGAAGCCAGCAACATGGATTTCTTAATTGAGTGTTCAAAAATAGGGCTTGGTATAACATCTGTGTTGAGAAGCTTTGTCCAAAAGGATTTGAGAGATGGAACTCTGGTTGAAATCCCTTTGGATGCTCCTATTCCATCCAGATATATCGGTATGGCTTATAAAAAGAACTCATCTTTATCCATTGCTTCCGAGGCTTTAATTTCCTTCCTAAAAAGTGCTGTATCTGTGGAAATCAGGGAAAAACTTTAAGAAATTCAGATTTATTAAATCCCGGCATTCAATAAATCTGAATTTCCTCCTGTAAATAATAAAAAACCAGGAGTCTACTTATAACGTTCTATACCAAAAGCTGATGCCAACAATATACCTGCACCCCTTGCATTTTTTATTTTTGGCTCTGTTAGACTAAATTAATTAATTAATATTTGCCTAATATCCACGAATAATATGAAATACTATACTTATCAGATAAATTAACTCTGGCACATCTTCATTTTTATTAAAGTATTTCCATATTGAACTATAATACCAATTATTTTTTAATTTAATGAAGTTCCAGTTCCACTGTTTAAATCTAGTAATATCATATGTTCTATAATCAATGCTCTGAAGATGACCCTTTACGTCTCGAAAGACAAAGTATGTATTACTTCCTATATTCTGAATATATTCAAAGTCAAGGTTATATAAAATATAGTTTATGTTTTCAAGAACCAACTTATCTTCAATTTGCATTTCTTCTTTCCTTGGCTCCCCAGTTATTTTAGTATATTTATAAGAATAAATCTCAACCTTTCCATCCTGGTTTTTACGACATTGTAAAGATGGATTTGTTTTAACAATATAGTTATGGACGTTTTCAAATTTATCGCTTTCTTCAGTGAAACTTTTTATAACTTTTTCCTTCTGCATATTAGGTATAAAAATAAAAGTAGTCAAACTATGTATTGTAACAATAAAAATCACAATGCTTAAAACTAAAATAAAAATCTTAAATTTCTTACACATAAAACCCTCCCAGTTATTTTATCATTTTATCTCACTTAGGTGCTTGTTTTAGTCTATATTATATTTCAGGCAAAAGGTATATACATTACATGAATACTCACTGGAAAATGACTCTGCCACCAGCAGATAGCTTAGGAATTCGCTGATTAAACAACCTGTTACCCCTGCAACACCTCCAATTATTATTCCTTCAATAATTGTAATTCTTCTTATATCCCTGTTTTTAGCGCCAACTACGTTTAGAATGAGAAATTCTCTTAATCTTTCAAAGTTTATTATCATCAGGATATTGCCAATTAAACAAACCGCTGAGAATACGCTTATGAAACAGATCAATATGAATACATAAGTGAGCTTCTGTATATATTTACTTGCCTCATTGAAACGGTCTCTTTCATCTAAAACTACAGCGTTTTTTAACTTTTTAGTCAGGGTTAAAGTTAATTCCTTCTGCTTACCGGAATCGTTTTGAGTGAATTTCTGCTCCTCCTGCCGCAATATGGCATTTAGCTTAATTCCCTTGCTTATGGCAACAGGAAGTATTGTAAATATCATGGTTTGGGCAATAATAAATACTACAGTTATCAGCAGCTGAAGAGAAACAGTATCCCCCTTCTTTATCTGAAACTTATCTGCCAGTGCCCTGTTAATCAGCACCTTATGATTTCCCAGTCTTTCCGCATAACTGCCAACCCTTTTATTTATATAAGTATAACTGGCATCAATAAATTTTACTTCTATTACATTTGTAATATAAGCATTTGTAAAATTATTCATCATCTTATAAGTAGAAGTATAGATGCTTTTTGCATTGTTGTATGTATATGCCGTGTTCAATGCAATTACAAGTTTAAGAGAAATCAATATTGCCGCTGCAATAGCTATAGCTGTGATGCTTAAAAAAATCTGGAACTTTGATTGTCTCCAGGTCTTAAAATTATAGATTTTAAATAATTCCTTCCTGTCTATCATCATTCCTGATCCCTCTCAAAAATCTCGCCATCTTCTATGCGCACTATTCTGTCAGCTCTTTCTGCAACCCTGATGTCATGGGTAATAATGACTATAGTCATGTTATACTTTTTTCTAAACTCATCAAAGATATTCAATACCATTTCTGTATTTTTACTATCCAAAGCTCCCGTAGGCTCATCTGCAAACAATATCCCCGGGTTCACCGCTCAAAGCCCGCGCAATGGCTATTCTTTGCTGTTCTCCCCCTGATAGCTGTCCTGGCAGGGACTTGCGTTTGTCCTTAAGTCCTACAATATTTATTAATTCTTCAACTTTACTTCCCCTGTCAATATCTTTTTTTGAAAAGTATAATAACCCGAATCACTAATATTTCAACCCTTAAAGTATTGTACGTATAATATAAAAGCTTACAAAGCCTATTAAAACAAAAGCAAGTACAATTCCTATGATAATATTCCATCCTAAATCTTCACCAGCTGTTTTTGACTTCTTCACTGCTAGAATTGAAATATAATTTACTACAAAAATCAATGCCAAAATTATAAGTGCAAAAGGAAAAAATTCTCGAAAACTAAATAATTGTCTGTTATCCACTTCATGCATTAACCTTATTTGCATGAATGCATTCATTCCCATGACAGCGGAAAGAAAGTAATAACCTATTATATTTATCCTTCTCTTTTTTCTTACGAAGTCACTGCCTTTTTCACTATAGGCACTGTATAATCCAGGATTCATAAAGCCCAGAAGCTTGTCATAATATTCTGGTTTGATTGTGAACAAGACAGCCTGCACAAAAAAGATAATCGCAAGTATAAGCGTAGTTATCCCCATTCCTAAAATGCTGTACATAGAAAAAATTATTAATAGCATTAATGCCGAAATTGCTAATGACTTAAGGTTCATAAAATCCTCCAAAATACTTTCATATTTTATTGATGTACTATTTTTTATATCGCTTTGATTTAAATAAATATTGATAATGTATCAATTTTTAAGGGAAATCCAAAAATGACTTGACCTAGTTGGACTTTTAAGAAAATTACTCATTACTTCAATCAATTTTACAGTCATTAACAATAACAGAGGGTACTTTAGATTTTATCTCTTCCATTTTCTCAATGACTAATTTCATTTTTTCTATATTCGATGTTGCTTTATAATATTGAAATTTATAATAATATCCATAATAATTGATTCCTGCTTCTTTTGACTTTATAAGTGATTCAATACTATTTAAATCAATTTTTGAAAAATCACCGCCTGTAATTTGATTTTCTGTCAGTTTAAATAGTGCTATTTCCTCATCTGCTTCTTGTCCACCTTTATGTAATCTGCTCCATCTTCCGCCATCAGTATATAAAATGCCCGTTTTCAAAGGAAGCGGAAGGATGCAAATTATTCCCATGGCCAATGGCATTGCCCCTAATAGCAGAAAAACTATATTTGCTTTAATAATTCCCACTGGTAAGAAAATGCTCCCCATAATTATCGAAGCTAATGGCCCCCCCAATAATACCTTTGACCATATCTCAATATTCTTTTCGTTAATTTCTTCAGGCAGAGTACAACCAACACCTCCCCACATAGCAACCCGCTTTTCAAGATAAAACTTAATATTGTTGCCTTCATCCGCCCTTATTCCTAATGGTCCAATAATTAATAAGTAAAACTTCCAACCTTTAATTAACCCTACAGTAATATGACCTAACTCATGAACAATTCCGGAGAACATATAACATAATATTGCAGTTAAAATGTAAGTAACAATTATCATTTTTTCTCCTATCGATTTATCATATTAAACAATTTTACATCTCAATATATTTCAAGTCCGGTCCAACGCAAAATCATGACCACATCACCCTTTAAGAACAGTTTTTATTAAGAGTTTTTTTTGATATAAATTCTTAAAGCTTTGATAATCAGATATAGAATATAAACTCCTGCACCAGCGACTGCTAAAAATAATGTTAATACCAATGGTTCCATTTTTAATTCCTCCTTTAAGAATATTATGAAACAACTTCAATCTTTCTTTTATAAAAGTTCTCAAATAAACGATATACTCCAAAACCTAAAAGAGAACCTAAAACATTTAGGATTATATCATCTATATCGCAACTTCCTAAACAATATATTAACTGCAGTACCTCTATAAACAGACTTATACTAAATGAAATCAAAAAAACAGTTTTTAGCCTATCATACTTTTTGAATAACAAAGGTAATAAAAATCCAAGTGGGCTAAAGGCAAGGATGTTTCCTAATAAGTTTTCAATAGCAATACGAACAGAGGGCTCACCCTTTAAATAGAGGATGATTGTTTTTAATGCAACAAAA
Organism: Clostridiaceae bacterium; assembly: GCA_040217795.1. Lineage (GTDB taxonomy): Bacteria > Bacillota > Clostridia > Clostridiales > Clostridiaceae > Clostridium_T. The sequence goes on along the minus strand of JBEHWK010000031.1, from coordinate 15,094 downwards.
TTTATCCCTAATATTTTCTGTGATAAAGATATTTCACTTCTATACTTAGCCATAGAAATAGCAGAACCACCTTTTAAAAGAATTACATAAACCAAAATTAATAAATAAAGCACGAATAAAAACCAAGTTGAAAATTTCAAAATATTTATTATTTTTTTATTCAATATTACTCCCCCTTATTTTTCAATCATTATTGAATAATAATTTACCAATGTGACTCTATAATTATTGAATATTTATTTTAAAAGCATAGTCAACTGAATGTGTTTCATCCCAAAATCCACTAATCATGAATATTTGTTCACCACTTTCTTCCGGTACGACAAAAGAGTTCCCATTAAGTTTCTGCTCAACTAAACCAAAATTCTGCTTGTTGTTTTCATTACGCACAATTAAATTACCCGGATGTTTTAAAGATGTATCAAAAGAAAAACTTATGCTCTCACCCTTTTTAACATTTTCAGTTTTTAAAGATTTTACCATGTTCTCCGGTATGTCTGGAAGAGAACTGTTTCCACTATCTTTATTATTGAACCAATTATAAAAACCTCTAATAGTTTGGATTTTTTCCTGATTGTAAACTACTCTTATGTCCGGAGGAGTTTTTGGGATTGTATTTATCTTATAGTTATATGAAACTATAATTATTTAAAAAAGTGTTGCTAATGCCGAAGCAGCAATTGTTTTTTTCATAATACCAACCACCTTATAATTTGTACTATTCTACCCCCCATAAATTCACATTAAAAGAACATTCAGCCTTATAATTACTGTGCTGCATTATAGCTAAACAGAATTTTCTCAAGTTCTTTATTGCGTATGGAAAACATTTTTCCGTTATAGGTTATTTGAAAAACACTCCCACCACAATATTCAAAATAATCCTTAGTTCCATCATTGAAAACTATCGCAATAGCTATTCCGCCGTCTATCATACCTGTCCAATTGCTTTTATAAAACTTAGAATTAACCAAATTTATTATAAAATTATCTTTTTCCTTTTCTATAAGTTCAACGTTTCTGCCATTTAACCCACCAGTATAAAAAGTGATTTTTGAAATCTCATCACTATTAAACTCCTTTTTCTTCTGTGTCCACTGTTTATAACCAACAATGTTATGTCCTAAGTCTGAATTCCATTCTATACCAATAAAAGTAAAAATTAGAAATACAGTCGTTAAGAAGCCTAATAAATATTTCTTTATCTTCATAAAATTTCACTCCATGCCTTAAATTCGTCTTAGATTACAACTCCGGTCCAACGTAAAATTATGACCAGTTCATCATTTAGGAACAGTTTTTATTAAGAATTCTTTTTTATATATATTCTTAATACTTTAACAAGAAGATAATTGCTGTGTAACTGTAATCACCTATCAATGAAAAAATAATTAAAACAAATCATATTACGTAATGCTATGGAAAAGAGAACAATAAACGGTACTGCCAGTAACTTTTTCTTTTTTGTCTCATACAAGCAAATAAAACAAATGACAAATCCAAGCAAATCACAAAGCATAGGAGCCAATCCTTTAAATTCAGAGCAAAATTTAACTGTATATTTGACCCCTTCGGTTAACATAACTGCAAGGGGCATTGCTGTCAATATTGTATAAATAACTGTTTTTTCTTTAGCAGCTACAATGATGTACATACCCGCAGCAGATATTAAAGAAATAATGATCCAAAATATCATTCTTTTCACTGAGAAACATATAAATGAAAATTGTCCGTTGTGTCCCAACATTACACGTTCTGCTTCACTAAGCAACTGAATCGTCTGGTATGTAACTATTGAATCTCTGATTGCTTCAATCACATAATAAACAATTGACATTATTCCAAGAAAAGCTAGTACATTTCTAAAGGTCTGCCTGGCATTTTCACTGAGCAGCATCAGGATTATACTTAAAAAAGCCCAGATTCCAAGGGTTCCGGAAGCAAAACTCAAAAATAAAAATGAATTTAAACTAAATGCCGGAACCATATCAAGAGCAACAATAATAACTCCCATAATCATACCAAATAAAGCTGCATTTCGTACTTTCAATGATTTTCTTTCTATAAATTCTGCCATTAAACACCCTCCTGTCATCCCATTGAATATAAATAATTTTTATTTGGTTATTTATGAAAAATACTTAATATTTTCTAGCTGCTTCTTCTAAAATTCTTTCTATATCAGGCTGCTTCCCCCAATATGCAATCCTTTTTCCACTTTTATTATATCTTTGCACCTGAAAATTTAACCCTGACCTTGAAACAAGTATTTTATTTTTAGATTTAAGCAAAATAAAAATCTCTGATTCTATTTAGCAAACAATATTTCTGCAAGGCCGTATTATGAGAATATTGCATTCATAATCTTAAATTACTTAAAATACGTTTCAAATCCATTATTAACAATATATGAACCCTTGGGAACTTGTTTTTCCACTAAACACATATTTAGGCAGTCAACACATGAAGCCATTGCATTTATTAAACACAGAAATATTGTGAACTCATTTAGCAATCCTAAAAAATTTATAATGAAAGGTAATATAACTGATAACAAAACGAAAGGCATAATAGAAATAATTAAAAATCTGCTCTTTTTGATTTTTTCAGTAGTGTAAACAAATCCGAAAAAGCCATTTATGCCCCAATATATCTCATCTGATTTAAACACATTAGGTATAAAACAAGCATGAATAAATTCATGTATAATCATAAACATGAAAATTATAACAACATATATAAGAGTAAATAAATTTACTGTGAAACTAATATTATAGTCATGTTCACTGTTGAAAAATCCTTTCAATTGTGGATATAAATAAGATGAAATACCCATAGAAATAATTCCATTTATTAACATGAAAGGTGCTGATAGTAAAGTTGATATGCCTAAATTAGAAGGTTCTTTTAGTTTTGTCCATCCTTCTGATATTAGTTTAGTACTTAGTTCTTTATCCGTAGACGGTATTTTTTTTGAATATCGCATTAATCGCAATCCCTTCATTAAACATAATTAATTTTTGTAACCAAGTATTATCTGGAAGATGTATATATAGTTTGTACCATTTTTTATTAGTATCTTAATGGGAAATGATATTGCAATTAAATTATTATATATAATTCTTATTCTTTAACCTCTATAAATTTATTATTTTGTTCAGAATATTCATATGCATAACCATAATTGCTGAAAACACTTTCCAATAAAGGTTCAAAAGATAATACCTGTTCTAATGATATTATTTTAGCATTTTTGCTATCTTCAAGATATTCGTCACTTTCATCTCCATAAAATAACTGCCACCCACTATCTTGCTCATTATCTAAATCATCAGTTCTAACTACCCAATTAATTTGTCTTTTATCTAATGCCTTTTGTGTAATGATTGCAAATAGTTTTTCATTGAAAGACGCTTCTCCTCCATATATACCTGCAATATTCTCTGCTTTAAAAGTAATTATGTCACCAACCTCAATAGATTTTAGATAATAAGGCTCGTTATCGAGGACTCCTGTGAATACTCCATTTTGTTTATTCGTAATTTTAACCCACATTTTTTCAGCACGACAACCATTTTTTTGAGGATTCTCCATCACAAAAATCAGTTTGATTAAATTTCCTATATCTAATTTTTCTATTTCTTCTTGATTAGGTATCAAAAATGTTGTTGGAAATTCTATATTCTTTTCGATTACATTTTCAAGGTGAAATTCTGGCTTATTTCTGCGAAAAATATTTAAAAGCCCCATATATTAAATCTCCTTTATAAATTTTGTTATGCAAAAATAGTTTCTCTACCTTTTACAAATAATAATTTTGTACTCCCACTTTTGCATACCTTTACCTCCTGATCTGTATATTTACGGCCCGCTGTTATCTTCTGCAACATACCAGCCATAAAAAGTGTGTTTCAATTTAAAGAAATGTGTATTTACTCCGTCAGCTCTCCCTTTGTCGATTCTTCCTATATAATTATATTTATCTATGCTTGTAACAACATATCGGGCTGTCTCACATTTTCTTTCTATAAATTCTGCCATTAAACATCCCCCTGTCATCCCATTGAATATAAATAATTTTTATTTCGTTATTTATGAAAAATACTTAATATTTTCTGGCTGCTTCTTCTAAAATTCTTTCTATATCAGGCTGCTTCCCCCAATATGAAATCCATTTCCCACTTTTATCATATCTTTGCACCTCAAAATTCCAGCCTGACCTTGAAACAGATATTTTGTTTTTAGATTTAAGCAGAATAATAATATGTGATTCTGAAGTTGTTCCTCGAAAATCCTTATTTTTACGAATATCACTTATTGAATTAAACCAATTAACAATATCTTTCATCTCATTTTCAGTTGCAATTCTAACGTCACCTTTAATAGCACTTCCCTCAATTTCAACAGATTCAACATCTGTAATATTTATATGTTCGTGAATAGAATTTATTGAGTTGGTCCGCCATCTGTATACTGCAAATATAGTAAACATAAGTATTAATATAATTATAAGAACCTTTTTATGCTTCATAAATCTCTCCTTTTTAAACTATGCCATATTATATTTAGCAAACAATATTTCTGCAAGTTCGTATTATAAGAAAAGTGCTTCTTTACTTTTGTAGCCTTACATTGAGACATTAAAGAGAGGGTTTTGTCATATTTTCACTGAAAAAATGCACATATAATTGCAATCAAGATATATAGATATGGTTCTAATTTAATAGCCAAAGTATCGCTGGGAGAAATATCAACCACTGTTTTATTAGCAAATTTGTGAGAAATTTTTTTCACAGTATGAAAAATCACCCAGCCACAGATAGTTCCTATAATATTCATTATCAAGTCGTTTATATCAGTAGCACGATGTCGTACAAATAGTTGTCCAATTTCAATAATCAATGAGAAAAATAATCCATAGTATAAAGTTGTCCATAGGTTACGGTATTTTTCCATAAGGTTGGCAGGAGAAATCCTAAAGGCATAAACAATATAATATTAAGTATAATTGTAATTTCCAGTCTATCTCTGAAAGGTACTAAATTTATATGAGGATTAAATATTGGTTGATTTGTACTTAAACAGTATTTCCATGCAGTCAAAGAAGGAAATCCTACTACTTCTGATAAAGTAACCATAAGATACAATATAAAAAAGTATCCAAATAAATAATGCTGCCATCCTATTTCCTTTTTAAGATATTTGCTATTCCTGTTCAAGAAAGTATTCAATACAGTTACTAAAAAAATTGACACTATTAACATAATAAGACTCACTATTGGATTCATCATTTTTTACCCCCATTCAAAATTAAATACATGAGGGGATATTTCCTCTTATAATTATCATAAATTATTAATGAAAAAAATATTTTACCCATCTATCTTCACTCCATTTTTTTAAATTTTGAATATCCCGTATACATCAGGTATCCTGAAAAAGCAAGTTCCATCAGTATAATCAGATATATCAGCGAATGTATATTTCCCAGAGTGTATTGCACTTCAACACCCGGTCTTGATTCAGTATACAGGATTACCGCTATCAACTGTGTAAGTGTTGTAAACATCAAATAACTTCCTATATATCTTATAATACTTTTCCAAACCAGAATTACAACCTCTCTTGCCTGAACTGTTGATTTTCCTGCCTGAACTGCATTCTGATCAAATGAATTAATTGCAAAAAAAGAAGATGGACTCCGAAAGGCTTATCCATCTTCTTTGTAATTGCAAATGTCTATCTAAAAAAGTATTTTTATTTTAATAAGTTTTCACTCAAGGATCAGTTGAATTTTCCCATTATTGGACTCAACTAATCTCTTTATATCATATAAGCCATATCCATGGCCTTCATTATTTTTATTACGTCCCAGAAGTTACTAATGCTCATGGTTAATCTCACGTACATAGTCAGCAGAAAAACTGTTATCAGAGAAAATTGCCAATACAATGTTACAGCTATTAACCCTCATGTATATTTGTTCCATCAAAGGACTCCAATGTTCCATTATTCATTTCAAATACTTTATCACATAATAATTCTATATCTGTTGAATTATGGCTTGCTAATAGTATAGTTTTACCTTCTTGTTTAAGTTTTTGTATAATTTTCCTTACTAAAACTACACCATTTCTATCCAATCCATTCATTGGTTCATCTAAAATAATTATTGATGGATCTTCCATTATTGCCTGTGCTATTCCAAGGCGCTGTTTCATTCCAAGTGAATATTTTTTTACCGGCTTCTTGCTCTTATAATCAAGTTCCATTAAGGTCATTGTATCAATAATTTGCTGCTCTGATATCTTATTGTTTATTGCAGCCAGATACTTCAGGTTATTAAAACCACTATAATCATATAAGAATCCCGGATACTCTATAAGCATGCCCACATTATCCGGAAAATCCACTTCCTTTCCCACAATTTTATTATTAACTTTTATATACCCTTTAGTCGATTTTATCAATCCACATATAGCTTTAAAAAGCATGGACTTTCCAGAACCATTTCTTCCAATAAATCCGTAACACTTTCCCTTCTGAATATTTAAATTTATATGATTTAATATTAAATATTCCTTTATTCTTTTAGAATAATTCTTAATTTCAATTATATTATTATCCATATATACACTCTTTTCTATAATTATTTTCTTTTATTACTTTTAAAGTCAGCATGAAATTTATTAATATAATAACAATAAAATATACTATTTTCCCATAATATTGAACCCCAACATTTTCTGTAACAAAATATGAATTTTGAACGAAAATGGAGTTACTTCCTATAGAAAAATATGGGTTTTCCCAAAACATAGATATAGCATAAATTATTATGGAACTTATTGCACTTTTGTTAAAATCTGCAATGATCAAGTAAATATTAATTGTAATTATAGCTATTGTTATGCTGGTTAATAAATTTAGTGAAAACAATTGAGGTATCAGTTGATAGAGCTGATACTCACTTGTTAAATTATTTATAAAATTGGCAGTTACGATATTTGTGGTTTTTAATTTAAAAACACATATAATAAATACCGTGATGTATATTACAATTAAACATAGAATAGCCCTGAAAACAATAAGTATTATATTTAGAAAAATCCAAATTTTTTTAACGCCTATTCTTGGTAAAACTATATTGCGTTTCTCCTCAAATTCCACATACATAAATCTAAACAATTCATATAATAGTATTAACTGAAACCCCATCCAGTTAAAATAATCTAAAATACTGCTGATGTTTTTATTCACGCCTCCAAACAGCTTTATAAAAATATCTCCAGTTGTTATATCTATTATCGGATTACTAAGGGAGTTTATTCCCCAAAAACAATATATAATTGCAAATATTGTCATAAATAATATTGTTTTCATGCGTCCGATAAATTTCATGTTCAATTTTATTAAGTTAAATAATTTCTGCATCTAAAGTCCTCGTTATTTTAGAATTTATAAATATTAAAATTGATATTGCAATTAATGTAGTTATCATTGATTCCCAGACAATAAAAGTTGCTTCATAATTAACACCAACCAATGTTTTTACCTCTGAACCACTACTAAATCTGTGATACCAGATTATTGCCATGTTGGCAGTTGATATATAGGGCAGATTTCCAAAATACATAAAATTATAAGCTAAGTACATGGCTAAGCTTAATAATGCAATATTATAATTTCGAGTTATATAATACAATACATCTCTAAAGAAAACTAGAAATGTTCCGGCTAGCAGAAACTCCATAAATACTATCATTAAAGCCTGTACAGGTGTAAACGAACCTATAAAATTGCTGACATATAGATACTTTGTTGCAATTTCTAAACTTTTTTCATTTTTTATTGAATCACTCCACCCCGCCTGAAAGTGTGATTGAAATAAACTAATAATGAAAATTCCTGCAAAAAAACACACTAATAATAATATCAAAATAATAAAATTTGCTATAAACTTGCTTGTCATAAATTGATTGCTATTGCCGCATCTGATTAAAGCGTATCTGTTACTCTTCTCTTTCAAGGATTTAATTGTAATAAACAGAACCATGGGTATCAGTGCCCAATTCACGAAAAATGGACTTGTTATTACTCTAAATATATAGTCCCAGCAATTTACATCTGTTTTAAAGTCAACCTCATAAACAGATACTTTATTCATTATAACTAATGCTGTTAGTAACAAAATGCAAAGAGTGATGATGAAACTTCTTATATTGAAATAATCTATGAGGTTATACTTAACCAATCTCTTCATTTTATTAAGCTTATTCATATATGACCTTTTTTCTTGAAAAGACCATAAATATTATTGTAAATACTACAGTTATCAACATCAACTGGGATACTATCTGCGCTGCCGTTACACCACCAGCTATTGCCCAAAACAGGGTAGTATTGCTTGGACACATAAAATCAAACTTAGTTCTGTCAGTAATATATGTTACAACAAAAAAGTAAATTGCAGGACTTAAAAGGATAGCTATCTTATTCTTAATAAACGTAGATACAGCCAAAGCTATAGTTGAATATGCAAAGCCGAATAAAAATTCTAATGAAAAATAAATACATAAATATAAGGGAGGATTGGATAAAAGTATTTTTTGAAAAATCCCTCCTAATGCAGCTGTTGCTGTTGAAATATCACCAGTTAATACTATACAGAGTAATAAAAAATATACCATACTTGGAAGAGCTAATGATATTCCTCCAATCAGTCCATTTACGAAATATTTCGATATTATATATTCTCTATGTTTTACTCTACTATCAATAAATCTGACAAATCCGCTTTTTATATCTTCAAAATAGGATGTACCATAACACATTGCCACCATTATTGGCATAAACAGTGAATACAGCGCACTTGAATGAGACCATACATTATATTTGTTAAGACCAACTTTTACAATTTCATGTGCACCTTTTTGAGCTTCGGGAGTTTGTATATCTGATGCATTAAAATCGAAATAGATATATGATTTAGCTCCTTCATATCCTGAATAAGCGTGAAGTGCGACTCCTACTAAAATTATGAATAATAATTTTTTATTAAATAAAGCTTTTTTCAATTCTTGTTTTATTAACATTTCTTTCTCCTTAATATAAACAAACCTGGCCGAAGCCAAGCTTGTTATGTTTTTTAATACCATCCAAATTGTCCGCTTGTCCAAACATATCCTGATGTCCATGTTGTATTTTTTAATGCTAGATAATAAGTGTAATATCTTACCATATCATGTTCATATATAGTGTGATTTTGTTCATATTGTGCTACAGTAGTCTCATAGGCTCTATCTTGCCCATAATAGTTTACTGCTTTAGCATATACATAATATGATTTAGCCTCACATATCTCGTTAAGACTAATATATCCGGTTGAACCAGTTCCATCTTTCGTATCAGCACAATCAGGTGCATCAGTTAAATACCTCCATGTTTGACTTGGTGCCAAACTCATTCCAAAGTCTTTTGCACTTGCTTTAGTAGCACCTCCAATTCCAGCCATTACTATAGCAGCTGTTAATATCGTTGTAATTTTCTTTATCATTATTAATTTCCCCCTAATTTAATTTTTATTATCTTCATTTAAATTTCTAGTAACTATCAGGATTTTGCACAAATATGTATATAAAATTTCCACTTCTTAAAAAAGATTATAATCAAGATTTATATAAACCACTTATTGTAAAATTATAACAAAGATATTTATTTACATATGTTTCATAACTCCTGATATCTTTATATTAACTTTTCCAAATCAGTAATACAGTCCCTTTCGCCTGAACGGTACATTTTCTTGCCTGAAATGCATATAAAATATATTTTTGTATGAAAATTGCAGTTCAGACAAGAATTTATGCATTTCAGGCAAAAGGTATTTACATTTCTTTTAAAATATGTTAGTGATAACATTTCAAAGGATATAAAGTAATACGTATTCAGATGAATCAATTACAAGAAAAAAGAAGAGGGACTCCGAAAAGCTTATCCCTCTTCTTTTTAATTCCAAATGTCTATCTAAAAAAGTATTTTCATTTTAATAAGGTTTCCCTCAAGTACCACTTGAATTTTCCCATTATTGGACTCAACTAATCTCTTTACATTATATAAGCCATATCCATGGCCTTCTTCTTTTTTTGAACTAAATCCTTTATTGAAAAACATGCTTGTAAGATCCTTTTCTTCATCGGCTATAGTATTTTTCACTTCAATGATTTTATTTTCTTTTTCTCTATAAATTTTCAGCTGAACTTTCCTCTCAGCTGCCTGAATTTTATCGACTGCCTCAAAAGCGTTATCCATCAAATTGTTTAGTATTTCAGAAAGCTCATAATCATTTACTTTCAGGTCAATATTGTTGTCTATTTCATAAGCAAAATCAATATTTTTATACTTCGCTTCGCATACCTTGTTATAAATAATGGCTGCTATGATCTCATCCTTCACCTGGATAATATAATCAGTATACTGCATACTTTTATTTACATTCTGTATATATTCAATAATCCTGCCTTTCACAAGTTTTTCATCAGTTACCTGTGCTATACCATAAATAGTATTTATATGATTCTTGAACTCATGTTGCCTTTTTTTAATGTCATCAATTAAATTAGCTGTTATGGCACTGTACCTGTTATAGGTTTCAAGTACTTTTTTCTGTCTTTCATACTTGACATTATATATAACGAAAAGCATATTGAGGGCTACAAAGCCTAATGTTATAACTGCAATAAATACTATTTTTTCATTAAATATCTCTCTGTCATTTTCCCAAAAATATTTGGATAACAGTGCATAAAAGATTACAATAATGATGAAAAGAACACCCCTTTTTATATAATCCTTATGGGTATCGTAAAATGTTCCCAATGGGAAAAATCTGTTAATAATAACTAAAATTATCAAAAGAAAGCTGTTTACAACAATCCCCAGATAAGAATATTCAATCTTTATGGGTGTAATGTTAATCAACATCATTATTACTATTTGAAAAATCATAACAAACCCAAGACTTATGCCAAATTCCGTTATTCCTTCCCATATGCTCTTTTTAAATAAAACTATGATACTCCCGATAAGATAGATATAACTTAAATAATTCTTTGCTTGAATATTAAACCGCTCCGCCAGAATATACAATATTGATGCTGATACAATAATAAAGCAGTACTTTTTAATATTCCTTGATTCTTTTATTAATGTATCCAGTATAAAGATAAAGGCTGTCAACTCTATCACGGTAGGTATAAATTGAAGTATAAATTCCTGCACACAAGCCATATATCCTGTCACCTGCTTCCAAACTCAATAGTTAAATTTTTTTAAAAGCCTCTTCAAAAGCCTTTCTGTAGCTTCTGCTGACCAAAGCCCTTTCACTTGTTTTCTTAAAAAATACTTCCCAGGATAATTTGCTCTTGTCCACTTTTTCCACAAAATCAGTATTTATAAGATAAGAACGGTGACATTGAATTATATTGCTGCCTTCTGTCAGCTCTTTCATTCTATCCAGAGACATATTATTAACTTCAAAGATTCCCCATACGGTATGCAGCATAATTTTCTTGAAAAGCACCTCAATAAAAAAGACATCCTCCTGATATTGCTTCACTTCTATTCCATTTGATTTTATGATGATAAACTTCTTATCTTCTCTCAGAGGCCTGTCCTTTTCTGTGTTTTCCAGAAGCACTTCAAGGAGTTCCCTTACCTTTGACTTTTCATAAGGTTTTATAAGATAGTCATAGCAGTGTATTTCCTTAAATGCTTCCATCATATAGTTTACATGGGTTGTCACAAATACTATCCATCTGATCTTATAATTTCTCTTTTCTCTGATTTCTCTCGCAAAATCCAGACCTGAGGAATTTTTAAGCTCCACATCCACAAAAAACAAATCTATTTTATTTTCCTGAGAAATTCTTAAAGCCTCCTCTTTTGAATCAGCTTCAAAAACATTATACCGGGCTCCCGCTTCTTCAATCATTGCTTTAAGGTTTTCCCTTTGATAAATATCATCTTCTATAACTAGAATATTAAACATCATGTTCTCCTGATTTCTGTATTTGCACTCTACATCTATATCACCATTTTACCAAATTTTATTTGTAAATGAAAGTTTATCCAACATGTTTCGACATAAACTTGAACATTTTATTAACAAAAAGGACTGTCATTATACATGTAGAATAACAACAATCCTTTTAAAACTTACATTATTTCAATTCAGGATAGTCATTTATCATTTTGCTCATAATTTTGCTTAATCCTGAAGCTCTCCCGCATTAAAAAACTCCAGATTATTCAAGCCTATTTTCTCATATTGTATTATATAGTAATTCGCATATTGGGGTTGTCTTGATATATTGAGATAAACAGTTACTCCATATTCATCAAAATAGAACTCATCCTCTGATAACTCTTTGATATCAGCTTTGCTGATAGCTGAACCGTCCTGCAATATATAATATCCGGAATTGCACAGGATATTGCTTATTGCTGCCTTATAATCAAAACTCTCCGCAAAAACATCCTTCAGTTTCATAATTTTATTCCTGTTCAAATCATAGTTGAATGGATGCCTCTCCTCCTGACTCTTGCCATTCTCATAAACTGTATTATATATTAGCAAACTCATGTAGCCGCCGGCATTCATTGCCATATTGACACGATGTTCAATGGTTCCATAGTACATCCGGGTATTTTCCTGAGCTTGTGCCCTTGCTCTAAAGCCATCAACGTCAAAGTTATATGCTGTCAGACTATTTAGCATGGTTTTGAGTTCTGCATTGTCCACATTGAAAAATTCACCATTTTGTATATAGATGTTATAATTTTTTCCTTCTTCCCGTATGGTATTTCCCTGTTTATATTCAACCTGGTTAGGTAAAAGTTTTTTTGTCCTGTTTTTTTCGAAATGATTGATTTTTGCATCAAAGTACCTGTCAAAGACCGCCAGTTCATCACCCATTACTTTTAAAGGGATTGTGATATTATTGGGATAAACATGCTCTATGAATTCATCGTTCTTTTCATCCATGATTATTCTAATGCCTGTTATATCAAAGGAAAAGCTCTGTCCTTTCCTGATCCCCTGAAAAGGTTTGCTCATGTAATTTGAATCCGGATCATCATAGTTGTTCTCAATGAGGTAAATGAATATAAACTGATTTATCAGCTTCTCATAATTGCTGTTCTTTTTGAAGAGGTCTTTCAGTTGCAGCTTGTTTCCTGTATTCAGATCATATCCCACTGAATTGTTTTTCTGCCGGTAGGACATTCCGGATTTTGAGGAATATCCGATATTCACATAGTATTCAATAAAAATCACGTTGTTGCAGTTATATCCAACACCTGCAACTGATCTTTCTGTGTTCAGTGTTATATCACTGCCGGCATTCTCCGAAACAATGGTTTTCAGGTTCTTAATCTGCGTATCAACGGTGCTCTGTATCTCCTGGTTGATCTTATTCTCCATATCCTTATTTTTTAATCCATTTAGCTTTGGATAGGTCTTTTCAATCTGCACTCCATTTTCTTCAGATGAAAACTGCTGAATTTCCGCATCCATACCATTGGTATAAATAAATCTTCTTTGATTAAAAGGCATTATATTTAAGTTCTCAATTTCCCTCTGCTCTGAAGAAACATCAGGGATTACCTTTTTTATTGGCTGACATCCGGCAACCGGGCATAGAAATAATAAACACAGGCTCATAGCAAAAATTCTTTTTTTCATAACTCCACCTACTTCAATGGCACATAACCACTGGCTTCAGCAAGTTTCTGCCCTTCGTCACTCAGAAGCCATGCCAGCAGTTTTCCCGCATTGGAATCTGAAGGTTCACTCTTCTTCAAAACTGCATAATAAGCGCTTGTGAATGGATACTCTCCGCTGCTGATAGTTTTGTTGTCCGGTTCGATACCTTCTACCTTTATGAATTTAATGGTATCCTTGCTATACATTGAATTGGCATAATAGTATACGGAATAGCCGATAGCCTGGTCAGAATTGTCATAGGAAGCAATAACATCGATGAGTTCCCCCATTTCAGCAGGCTTCAGTTCCCTGGGTGCTGCTGCCATTTGAAGTCCTTTCATGACCTGGTTTTGCATAATGGTTTGGCTTCCTGAGTTATCAGGCCTCTGGTACCCAATGATTCCTTTATCCAGCCCCCCAAGCTCCTTCCAGTTTTTTATTTTTCCCTGATAAATCTCCTTAATCTGTTCCACAGTAAGGGTATCAACTGGGTTCTCCTTATTGACAAGAAAAACAAAGGCCTCTTTGACAACAGGAACCACTTCAAGATCGATTCCCTTTTCCTTTGCCATCTTCAGCTCCTCTTCCGAAGGTTCAGTTACAAATATTATATCAGCCTTTCCTTCCAAAAGATTTACATATGCATTATGTGTTGTATTGTGCTTTATAAATTTTGCGGACTCCTCTTTAGTCATGGACAGAAGTTCTGCCGCTATATTTTGGGATAGCGGGATTGTTGCAGTAGATCCATCAACCCGTGGATAGGTATCCTTTGTAAAGCCAGGTTTTGTTGTCACTTTTTGCACTGGAGCGCATGAAACCAGCATGAGCATTGTCAAAAGACTGATTATCAGATAGACAGACAGCAATGCTTTTTTGCAACAAAATTTTTTCACGGTCTTTTTGCCTCCTTACCCCTTAATTTGAAAAGCAAGCTCCTCATAGGTGGTTTTGCTTATAACGCTGCACCTTGAGAAGCCTGAAAATCACATAAAAAAACACCCTATATATTTAATTATATTCCTCTGGAAATCTCTATACAATCCTTATAAAAACTACGAAAAATATAACTCTAAAATATACATTGATTATGATCTATTGATTTACTTACCAAATTAAAGGAATCAGTCGATAAGGTGTTTTTAAACAATAATCTTTATACCCCTTAAGATCTCTTAAAAGAATTTCTTCTTCATTTTTTATCCTGAATAAAGTTATAGGTACTATGAAAAGCATAGGTATCAGTGAAAAATAAGATCCAAGTGCCAATGGCATAAATAATGACATTATTAGCATTCCAAAATACATTGGATTGCGGATTATTGAGTA
>JBEHWK010000030.1:0-28294 GCA_040217795.1 Clostridiaceae bacterium | reverse complement strand
TTTCAAGGCTTCTCTATCGTCCTTGCATTGTTCGTATTTTTCCTTGCGGTCTGCAAGCATCCTATTATATACAAACCTGACACAACCAAAAGTTTTATTGATAAGCTCTGATTGCTCTTTATCAGGATATAGACGGTATCTGTATGCTTTGTTCATACCTTCTCACCTTGACTTTCGATATATTTTCCAACTACTTCAATGGGGGCTCCACCTGTAGTCAATAGACAAAAAAAGAGATACTATATTTGGGTGATATGTTCTGGAAAATTTCTTTCATTCTTTCATTCTTTCTGATATTGTATTATCAATTACTTTACGCCTATATTTTACCACCAATACAAGATGGTAATACATCAAGAATACTGAATGGTTATTATTATCTAACAGCATGTATACACTTGCTTTATATTTACTACTGAATATATTCTAATTGTGTCATATGCCTGGGTATTCCTCAAAGGGCAACAATTCATCCCCTCCCTATGCTCTCACTTTGTGGGTAAGGTAGCTTAGAGGTATGGGACTTCTTGTGCTTTAGGTTAAAATTCACACCCATTACAAGACAAGTTGAAGCATATAAAATTATTGATAAAAAACCTGTTTGCAGAAAAGGACTGCTTTTAAGGTTTTTGTATATCGATAATATAGCAAGCAGGAGGACTGACACTAGAATTATCTCTATATCAGTACCTTTTGTCGCACCAACTTTCATAATAGAGTCATTCAGGTAGATACCATCACCAAAAAGGGTAACGGGTTGTCCATAAATATTTCTAACAATCCTTCGTTCGCCGCCAAAAGAATAAAACACCCCAAAGAACGCCGAAATAATAGCTGTAACAGCAGTGAATGCTGATAATATAGTTGTTGTTTTTTTATATTTCCTTTTTAAACATTTATGTATAGCTTCTTGCTGTTATTGAGTAGTGACTCAATTATAACAAGGATTTAACACAAGTGTTTTTTATTCAATTTAATTGTAAAATTATTCAAGTATCATATTAATATAATAGTAATAAAAATACCTTACAAGTATTGACAATGAAAGTTTTGGGAAATATAATTATACCATTCATATAGGATATATAGGCAATATATATGAGCCATTAGTATGAATCACAATAATTTATTAACTATGTAACTGGAGGTAATTTATCTATATTTCTGATAATTATTTAAGTCCATCAACTTATACACTTTTTGGAGCAGTTATGCTTCCCATATTGAAAAAGTCAGCAGATAAGGTTAAGTGTGAAGTAAGTAAAATGAAACTTCCTTTCCTCCTATGCAGCAATAAATATTTCTGCTCTTGCAGCTGCAATAGAACTTGGAATACAGCCGCTTTTATTTAAAGGGGCAGACGGATTCCCACTATATTGTCCCTATTCTCTTAATATTACTATACCGGCTATGTAGCAGGGATTTTAGAATGAATTGTTACCTCCGGAATCTATGTATATATCAAAAAAATGTCTCCGGACACAATCTATGAAGGTTCAAAGTCTAAGAATCATGTTCCGGGGTTAAAACATATTTATATCCTGATCTTTGTGATAGCAATATTCTCTCCCATTGGTCTTCTTGCAAAAGGCAGTGCCTGGGGAGAATGGGATGTAAGAGGGATTAAAAGCCTTATTGGATATATATATGAAGGTATGAAGAATGGGTTCAGTTATCAGCCTATTTTTGCTAATCTGTTTTTCCAAAGAGCACCCGCTGATAAGAGTTGATGATTATAAAAAAATAGTTAATGATAAAAAGTACCTGCTTCAGCAGAATGTTTTATAGTTGTAGAAACAACATTAAGGAGTGATGAAAATAGTATATGAAAAGAATATTTATAAAAGTGGAAGGTATAGTACAAGGTGTAGGTTTCAGGCCTTTTATATATAATTCAGCGATTTCTCTTGATTTAAGCGGATGGGTAGGCAACAATTCGGAAGGTGTCCATATAGATTTGCAGGGAGCAGAAGATGCTATAGAACATTTTTTACAGAATTTAAGGGAAAATGCCCCGCCACTTGCAAGAATTGAGAATGTTATTATTGAAGAAAGACAATTGGCGCATTTCTCAGGTTTTGAAATAAAAGCAAGTGAGGCAAATGAAGAGAAAATGACATTAATTTCTCCTGACACAGCAACTTGTGCAAAGTGTTCTCAGGATATAATGAATCCTGAAAACAGAAGATACAAATATCCCTTTACTAATTGTACAGACTGTGGTCCCAGATTCTCTATAATAAAAAATATTCCATATGATAGAGATGAGACAACTATGTCAGATTTTAAGATGTGTACAGCTTGCGAAAAAGAATATACAGATCCTGCAGACAGAAGATTTCATGCACAGCCGAATGCCTGTGAGAAATGCGGACCTCACATATGGGTTGAAGACAATGAAGGGAACAGGATAGAAACAACGGACGTATTTCAATTGGCACAACAGCTGCTAAAGAAAGGGAAGATAATTGCATTGAAAGGCATCGGCGGATTCAACCTAATATGCAATGGGACTGACGAGAAAGCAGTTGAGCTTTTAAGAACGAGAAAGAAAAGGCCTCATAAACCTTTTGCTGTTATGATAAAAGATATTCATACCGTAAAAAAATATTGTAAAGTGAATAGCACTGAAGAACATATATTGTCAGGAATAAGAAAACCCATAGTAATTTTAGAACAGCATGATAATTACAATCTGCCTGATAATATTGCTCCTATGCAGAATAATTTAGGGGTTATATTGCCTTATTCACCTTTACATATGCTTCTGTTTTCAGAAACTGTTGAGGTCATTGTCACTACCAGTGCAAATGTACCAGGATTACCGATGGAACACATTAACGAAAGTGCAAGGAAAAATCTGGGGAATACAGCAGACTATTATATTTTTCATAACAGAGATATATATAATCCCATAGATGATTCTGTAACAAGAGTAGTAAAGGGAGAAGAAAGAATCATCAGAAGAGCAAGAGGGTATGTTCCTGAACCCTTTAATTCTAAGGGTACGTGGGATATACTAGCTTGCGGCTCAAATTCAAAGAACACCTTCTGCATAGCTAAGGATGGTTTTTTATTTTTAAGTCAGCATAATGGGAATCTGGAAAATATAGAAACAAATGAAAACTACAAAAACAATATTGAACACTTTAAACGCATATTCTCTTTTAATCCCCAATATTTGGCCTGCGATATGCATCCCGAATATGAATCCTCCAAATATGCAGAATCCTTTGATCTTCCTAAAGTATTTGTGCAGCATCATCATGCGCATATTGCCAGTTGTATGGCTGAAAATGATGTAGAAGGTGAAGTAATAGGGATAGCTTTCGATGGCACGGGGTATGGTACTGACGGGAAAATATGGGGCGGAGAATTTTTAGTATGCAGCACAAAAGAATTTAAAAGAGCAGGACATTTGAATTATGTAAAAATGCCAGGGGGAGAAAAAGCAGTAAAGGAACCTTGGAGAATGGGACTTGCATATATCCTTGAGACATTAAGAGAAGATAAGGATCTAAATTATAAAAGCATAATAGAAAATTTATGGGGAAAGAAATCATTTGATATATTAAAAGCAATAGAGGCTGATATAAACTGCCCTGAAACTTCAAGTATGGGAAGGTTTTTTGATGCAGTTACCAGCATTATAGGATTGAGAGACATCTTAAGTTATGATGGGCAGGGAGCAGTAGAATTAGAGGCATTAATCAGCGAGAGATGCATGGAAAGTTACTCTTATAATATTAATAAAGCAGAATGTTATGTTCTTGAAGTACATAACACAATCAAAGAAATTTTAGAAGATATATCTGAGGGAATTACTAAAGAGATATTGTCCTCAAAATTTCATAACACAGTAATCAAGTTTACAGTGGACATGTGTAAACTAATAAGAAATGATTATGGAATTAATAAAGCAGCACTCAGCGGCGGAGTATTCCAAAATGCATATCTATTTGAAAACATCACTAAAGACTTGGAAAAGGAAGGATTTATTGTTTATACCCATAAGAACTTGCCTTGTAATGACGGAGGTTTATCATTGGGACAAATAATAGTTGCAGATGGAATCATATCGAGTTCTGGTTTAAGGTAGTTTGGGATCATATTAATATCTTGTTCATGATATGTTCATTTATTTACCAACCCGGCTTTGACTGAAAGGAAAAAAAGCTTATGAATAAAAGTCTGTTCTGGATAATACTATTGTTTATAGCAGTATTTGTTTTAAAGAGAAAAGAAATAATAAAAGAAACAGGAGGGATGAGTATGTGTCTGGCAGTTCCGGGGAAAATCATTAAAAGACTTGAGAATAAAGGAACAGTTGAAATTGGCAATGTGAGAAGAGAAGTGTTTATGCACCTTGTTCCGGAAGCCTCAGAAGGAGAATATGTTCTTGTACATGCAGGGTGCGCTATTGAGACAATAGATGAACAAGAGGCATTTAAGACTCTTGAAATATTAAAGGAGCTGGCGGGGAATGAAATTTGTTGATGAATTCAGAAATGCAGATTATGCAAAGAAGCTTGTAGATGAACTTCAAAACATCACAAAAGAAAATATAAATATTATGGAGGTTTGCGGAACCCATACAATGTCAATATTTAAACATGGAATCAGAGATGTGCTGCCGCAAAACATCAATCTTATTTCAGGACCCGGATGCCCGGTGTGCGTTACTCCTCAAAGTTATATCGATGCAGCATTAGAATTGTCACATAGAGAAGATGTAATTATCACAACCTTTGGGGATATGATGAGAGTTCCTGGAAGGAAAACATCCTTGATTAAAAGAAAAGCGGAAGGGGCAGATATAAGGATTGTATATTCTCCGATGGATGCAATGATTGTGTCAAAAGAGAATCCTTCCAAAAAAGTTGTGTTCCTGTCAGTAGGTTTTGAAACAACAACTCCCATGACTGCAATTACTGCAATTGAATCAAAAAGGCAGGGAATAAAAAACTTGTTTTTCCTGACTTCTCATAAGGTGGTTCCTCCTGCACTGGAATCATTGGTAATGGATAAAGAGTTGAAAATAAGAGGCTTTCTTCTTCCAGGCCATGTAAGTGCCATAATAGGAGAGGAGCCCTACAATTTTTTAAGTCATAACTTTAATATTCCTGGAGTAATTACAGGTTTTGAACCGACAGATATACTTCAGGGCTTGGTTACTTTAGTCAGGATGATAGCTGAGAGAAACTTTAACATATCCAATGAATATAAGCGTATTGTAAGATATGGAGGAAACCCAAATGCAACAGAATATATAGAAAAAGTGTTTAAGAAATCAGACAGCAGATGGAGAGGAATAGGAAACATACCTGACAGCGGGTATGTTTTTAATGAAGAATATGAATACTTTGATGCTGTTAAGCATTTTGATATAGATAAAAAAGATTATGACGGAAGTCCCGGCTGCAGGTGCGGGGAAATTTTAAAGGGCAGGATAACACCACTGGAGTGTCCTCTATTCAAGAAAGCATGTACTCCAGAGAATCCTATAGGCTCTTGCATGGTATCCTCTGAAGGAACTTGTGCAGCATTTTACAGATATCACAGAGAGGGGGATTAATAATGGGAGATAAAGTATTGTTAAGCCATGGAAGCGGCGGAAAACAAACAAACAAGTTGATTAATGAATTATTTTTAAAATACTTTAACAACGAAGTGCTCAATGAATTGAATGATGCAGCACATCTGATTTTATATAATAGTAATATAGTATTTACTACAGATTCTTTTATTGTAAATCCTGTATTTTTTAATGGAGGGGATATTGGAAAGCTTTCAATCTGTGGAACAGTAAATGATATTGCAGTGAGTGGAGCCAAGCCTCTGTTCCTAAGCAGTGCATTCATTATTGAAGAAGGATTTCCTTTGGAAAAATTAGAAACAATCGTTAAATCCATGGCAGATGAAGCAAAAAAAGCTGGTGTAAAGATTGTTACAGGTGATACTAAAGTAGTCAATAAAGGAAGTGCAGACGGAATTTTTATTAACACAACTGGAATCGGCATTAAATATAATGGCGTAAACATAAGTTCAAATAATGCAAGGCCAGGTGATGTGGTGATTGTCAATGGTTCCTTAGGGGACCATGGAATTGCCATTATGTGTGAGAGAAACAACCTGGGAATTGAAGGCAACTTGAAAAGTGATTGTGCTTCACTGAATACACTTGTTGATTCTATTCTCAAAGTGAGTCCCAATACACATGTGATAAGAGATGCAACAAGGGGAGGAATTGCGGCTGTTTTAAATGAAATAGCAGAAATGAGTAAAATTACCATTGCCATAGAAGAAAAAGCTGTCCCTGTAAAAGAGGAAGTATCAGGTGTGTGTCAGATTCTGGGTCTTGATCCGCTGTATATCGCTAATGAGGGGAAAATATGTGTTTTTGTCCCTGAGGAATATGCCGAAAGTGTGTTGAATGAAATGAAGAAACATCCTTTAGGAGTTGATTCATCTATAATAGGAAGGGTCACTGAATACAGAAACAGCAGAGTGTATATTGATACTATAATCGGAGGAAAAAGAATTGTCGACATGCCTTCCGGGGATCAGCTGCCGAGAATTTGTTAAAAAGAGAAAATGGATTTATTAAAAAGGGAGCATTGCTTCCTTTTTTGTTTGTAAAAAATCTTAAGCACTGTTGAAAGTAATAAGTTAATACTGTTTGTATATTCAGACAAATAACAGTGCAGTTTGTTTGTTTATATCTACAAACATTTATGGATATGATTTACTGATGATACTATCAGCAGTATAATACTTAAAGCGTTATGATTTATGATGTTTGAAAGCGGAGGAGTAAACTAAATGGTTTTAAGAAAACATTCGAAAAGTAAAATGACAGTATTTAATCTGACATGGCCGATATTTATTGAAATGCTGCTCTTGATGATGCTGGGAAGCGTAGATACACTTATGCTCAGCAGATACTCCGACAATGCAGTAGCCGCAGTTGGTGTATCAAATCAGTTAATAATGATGGTTAATATTTTATTCGGCTTGCTTGCCACAGGAACTTCAGTGCTTATTGCTCAGAATCTGGGAGCAGGCAACAAGAATGAAGCTTCTAAAATTGCAACGGTTTCATTGGCTCTGAACCTTGTAATCGGTATAATTCTCAGCCTGGCACTGTACCTGGGATCCGGAATGATATTAAGAATTATGGGGATTCGTCAGGAACTCATGGGATTTGGAACCGATTACCTTAAAATAGTCGGAGGATTCATGTTCCTTCAGGCAATACTAATGACATGTACTGCAATAGTAAGGAGCCATGGTTTTACTAAGGCATCAATGCTAATAACCTTGCTCATGAACATCATTCATGTAATTCTTGATTATATGTTCATATTCGGACCATTTGGCATTCCGGTTTTAGGAGTAAGGGGCGTTGCATTTTCCACCAACGTCTGCAAGGTATTGGGGCTTATAATTATTTTATACATTGTCTTTAAAAAAGTGGACAGGAATATAAGCATAAAACTTCTTAATCCATTTCCTGGGAAAATAGTGTCCAACCTCATGAAAATAGGAATTCCAACAGCAGGTGAACAGCTTTCCTATAACCTGTCACAGCTGACAATAACATATTTCATGAATTTTCTTGGAAATGAGGCATTGGTTACTAAAGCATATGTACAGAACATAGTCATGTTTGCCGCTTTATTTGCAATTTCAATAGGACAAGGTACAGAAATACTTGTAGCACATTTAGTGGGAGCTGATAAAAAAGAGAAGGCTTATGAAACATGCTTAAGAAGTCTCAGAAGCGGATTTTTGATTTCCGCAGCAATAGCATTTGTTTTTGCCGCATTCAGGCTCCAGCTGCTGTCATTGTTTACGGAAAATCCACATATCGTAGCACAAGGGGCGATGGTGCTTGTAATAGATGTTATTCTTGAGCCGGGACGTTCTTTTAATGTCATAGTGATAAATTGCCTGAGAGCATCCGGTGATGTCAAGTTTCCGGTTTATATGGGAATATTGTCAATGTGGGGAATAAGCGTAACCATGTCGTATTTTTTAGGAATATATATGGGTTTAGGCCTTGCAGGAATGTGGGCTGCCTTTGCACTTGATGAATGGTTCAGAGGGATATTTATGCTGTGGAGATGGAGAACTAAAAAGTGGGTCAATATGGCTTTTGTCACAAAAAAACAGTTGAAGTGCCAGAGTGTTTAATACAGTAAGGGAAGCCTTTGAGCTCCCCTTACTTTTATATTTCTTTTTTTAATGTGCAATTTTCTAAAAATCTCACTATATAACTTAATGTATAAAAATCTCTGTCCAATTCATTCTGGATCTTCTCTAACCCTTTGATGAGGGTTGATTCGTCAAATTTTTCCGACAGTATCATGACACTTAATATGTTGATTCCCCCATCCTTTGTGTCCATAACCCTTGAAGCCTTTACATGTCTATTTTTCAATACATTTAACAGGGCATTGTTAAGTTCTTCGCTGATGTTCAACTGAGGCATTTCGTTATATATCCTGATTCCCGGGCTGTTAACATTTAAGTTTTTGGCTTTTTCAACGTCAGTGCAGAGGAAAATAGTATTTTTAAACTCCGCGCCTTTAAAATCAACGCTCTCCAGCTTCGCAGAATTAAATACGGCGTTTTCAAAGACTGCATTTCTGAAATTGCTTCCCTTAAGATTGGTACCTGTGAATTCTGCCCACTTAAAGCTGCATTTGAAAAAGGAGCATGATTTGAAGTGAGCGCCTCTGAAGCTTGCAGAATCAAAATTTGAACCTGAAAAGTCGCAGTTATAACAATTGCTTCTTTCAAGAT
This sequence comes from Clostridiaceae bacterium, assembly GCA_040217795.1. Lineage (GTDB taxonomy): Bacteria > Bacillota > Clostridia > Clostridiales > Clostridiaceae > Clostridium_T. The sequence goes on along the minus strand of JBEHWK010000030.1, from coordinate 19,486 downwards.
TTTTGTACATAAAATTCTTGTCTTTCTTTTCTATATTATTGTAAATAAAATTCCCTTTTACACTTCTGTTTGTTGCCATATGTACCTCCTATAGCTCTCTGCGTGGTATTTTAAACTTTATTGTTTTTTCTATTTCTTCAAGGGTCCTGGCATCCTTTGGATCAATAAACAGGCATGTGTATCCTTCTTCACCTGCTCTTCCTGTTCTGCCTATACGATGTATGTAGCTTTCCGGGCTTTCAGGAATATCATAATTATAGATATGGCTGACACCGCTGATGTCTAAGCCTCTTGCAGCCACATCTGTAGCTATTAAATATTGAAAATCCCCATTTCTGAATGCCTTAATGATTCGTTCGCGTTTTGCCTGAACCACATCGCTGTGAAGCTTTTTACAGTCGTACCCGCGTCTGAATAATGCAACTTCCAGCTCATCAGCTCTTCGCTTGGTTCTGCAGAATATGATGGCCATATATGGGTTATCGAAATTCAAAATGGTGCAGAGTGCATCCTGTTTTCTTCTGTCAGTAGTCTCTACTACAAACTGTTTAATATTATCAAGGGTGACCTCTTCTTTTTGTATAGATACCGTTGTAGGATCATTCATATATCTGTATGCCAGTTTTTTCACCTGAGAATTCAGAGTTGCAGAAAAGCAGAGAGTCTGACGTTTTTTAGAAGTTACTTTTATAATAGACTCCATTTCATTTTTAAATCCCATTAACAGCAGCTGATCTGCTTCATCCAGTACTAGAGTTTTTAATCTGCTGAGATCAATTGTTTTTCTTTCAATATGGTCTATAAGTCTCCCCGGAGTTGCAACTATAAGCTGAATATTGTTCTTCAGCTTCTTAAGCTGAGAGCCTATATCTTTACCGCCATATGCAGCCAGAATATTTATATCCTTGTCACCTTTAAGTTTCTTTGCTTCCTCTGTTATCTGGATGGCAAGTTCTCTTGTAGGAGTGATGATCAATGCCTGGATTTCGTTAATTCCCGGTTTTATATTTTCAAATACAGGAAGCAGAAACGCAAGGGTTTTACCAGTTCCAGTTTGAGCTTCTGCTATAACATCTTTTCCTCCCTTGATAAGGGGAATACTTTCAGCCTGAATAGGAGTGGGCTCAATAATATTATCCATTTTTAATATTTTTATGGTATGTTCACTAATACCTAGTTCTTTAAAATTCATTAAATTCTACCTTTCCATTTGAAATTACTTTAATTTAGCCAATTAATAATAACATACTCTAAAGATAAAAGATATTAAATAATATATATAAGATACAGGCATTACTTATATATAAATATCGGAGTATAATTAAGGTAGTACGAAGATGAGAGGTGATAAATATGCAGCTTGATGTAATCGTTGTCGGGGCTGGTATATCAGGTTTAACTGCCGCAAGCCTGCTTGCAAAAAGAGGATTGAAGGTTGCGGTTATAGATAAAGGTTATAATCCGGGAGGCTCCTGCGGAATATTTAAAAGAAATGGAATAACCTTTGATCAGGGAGCAGCCATGCTGTTTGGCTTTGGAGAGAGTGGCTTCAATTCTCACAGATTTGTGTTCAATTGCCTTGAAGAATCTATAAATATGATAAAATATGACTTTTTATATTGTGTAAATTATAAAGGAAAAAGAATAAAGTTCTGGCAGGATATAGACAGGTTTACTGAAGAGCTTGCGGAGGCTTTTCCTTCTGAGAAACAGAACATAAAAGCATTTTACAATGATTTATGCAAGCTGTATAATCATCTGATCGCAGGAAATCCGGTTCTTTCGACTCCTGATGAGGTTGTAAGGATAAATTCATTAAAAACTTTTCTAAGACATCCTTTTTCCTCAAATAAATTTTTAAGCTATATGAATAAAAGTGCTGAAAGCTTGTTAAAGGAGTATTTCAGCAACCCTGATATACTGAAATTTTTTGATAAGCTGACATCAACCTACTGTTATACAACAACAAAAGAAACCCCTGCTATTCTGGCTGGTATCATGTTTGTTGAAAATCATACAGGAGGCAGTTATTATCCTGCCGGTTCAACCCTTTTCCTTCCCGGAAAACTGGAAAAGGTAATTGAGGAAAACAATGGTGAAATGATATATGAACAGGAAGCAGTTGAAATACTATTTAAAAATCAAAAGCCCGCAGGAGTTTTGTTGAACACAGGGGAGCAATTGCTTGCAGATAATATTGTCTACTCAGGCACTGTATGGAATTTATACGGTAAGCTTATAAAAGAGAGATATGTATCGCAAGAAAGGATTCAGTGGGCAAATAAATTTGTCCCCACATATCCAAGTGTTGTTTTATATGCTTATGTGGATAAAACGGTTATCCCTGAGGATACACTGCCTGTTGAGATGCTTGTTGGCAACCCTGATAAACTGGATGAGAGTGAAGTGACGGCTTATATTCTGAGCATTGATGACCGTACCATATGTGATGAGGATGGGCAGGTTATAGTGGCAATAGGTCCTACCTTTAACAACTGGAATACTGAAAAGAAATCTGAATATAATAAGATGAAGGAAAGAGAGAAGAAACGTCTTCTTAAGATTCTTGATAAAAGATTTCCAGGCTTTAAGGAAGCTGTCAGGTTTTCAGAGGTTGCGACACCAAAAACTATCGAAAGATATACAAATAAAAATGGAGGGGCAGTAGCAGGACCAAAGCAGATGATGGGGCAGCATATGCTGAACAGGCTTCATACAAGAAGCGAATGGGATACTCTTTATTATTGTGGGGAGTCAACAGTTCTTGGAACAGGAACTCCTACAGTAACAGTATCCGGATTGAGCGCTGCAAATGCAATTCTAAGGAAATTGAAACTTGAGGAATATAAATATAAAGAAAATATGAAAAACTACATAAATATTGTTAAGAAGCCATTTACAAAAGAAGATCTTTATTCAGAATATCCTGATGCAGATCGTTCAGTTATGCTTAAAGCTTCCTGTTGCCAATTCTGTGAGCATCCTGGATGTACAAAGGATCAGTCCATAAATCTGGATATCAGAGGAATAATGAGAAGGGTGTCTGTGGGCAATTTTACAGGAGCTGCAAAACTTGCGGAAGGCACTTCACAGGAAGTTTTATCCGACTGCCAGAAAAGATGTATCCAGAATACAGCCATCGGGAAACCGGTTGAAATCATATCTGTAGTACAATACCTCAATAATAATTGAAAGTTAAATTTGCATCGCTAATGTTCAGTGGTGCAAATTTTTTTATAGAAACTATCCTAAGAAGGAATTTAAGTGATGCTTGAAGAATTAAACATTGATGGGTATATTCATAAAAAATACAAAATCAAAGGGGGAATATCAATGGAAATGTATTATAAGAAGATACTTGCAGCATTATGTGTAGTTGCCTGCATATTATCATTATCAGGCTGTGGCAAAGTCGATTTGGGTGTAAATACAAAAATCGATGAGAAGGGGGCTGGCGAGATTGTATTTACTACCGTATTATCAGGAATCTTTGCCCAGCAATCTGAAGCAGCTGTTGATTCAGAAGCCGGCAATACTGGTATGTTAGAAGGAATTGACCCTGATAATCCAAATATCACAACTGAAACAAAAGAAGAAAATGGAATAAAAACAATAACCAGCACTTTCAAATTTAACAACCTTGATGAATTAAATGGTCTGGTTAAAGATACTGAAAATGAAGGCTTTGTTTTAAATGTGGAGAAAAAATCATCTTTTTTCAAGACTCAATATATCTATACTTTTAAACTTCCATCAGAATTTTCCATGGATTCTTTAATGAATCAACTAAAGAGTGATGAAAATCTGACATCAAATCCAATGTTTGATACAAATACCATTAGTAGTTTCATTGGATCTGCCATAACATTTAAAAATACCATTACTGTTCCGGGTAAGATTATCAGCAGTAACGCAGCTAAATCAGAGCAGAACACCTTAACCTGGGAATATACTTTATCACAAATAAAATCAGGAGATACATACACCGTTACTTATGAAATCACAAATACAACTAATATTGCACTTGCTGCTACCGGAGCAATAATTCTAATTGTAATTGCAGCTGTTATAATAATCAAAAGAAAGAACCCTAAAATTTAATAGATATAAAAAGATATTTATAAAATTCCATGAATAAAAGCCATGCATAAGAAAGGATATACTCCCCAATTTATGCATAGCTTTTATTTATTGTGCGACAGCTCAATTTATATGACAGGAAAATCCATATCTAAAAAGTTTATGCTGCCTTCTGATTCATACATGCTTATAACCCATCTGCACCATTTTATTGCCATTGCTGATTCACTGATGAGTTTTTTATTTAAAATATAGGAACTGAAGTAATGGTCGTTGAACGAATTAAGGCTAAAACCGGATACCTTTTTTATTTCTTCAACCCTCAGTTCCCGCTTACGGATTTTCTCGCTGTAAATCTGTATACGGTTATTCATTATTTTTATTGCCTCATCCTTATCCAGAAGATGAGTACAATAGATTCTGAGAAGGAGCTCTTCCCTTTTTTCAGTTTCATCAACATCCTTTAAAAGCCACTCCCTGGCTAAAATCACACCTTTATCTGTAATTGAGTATACTTTTTTATCCGGTTTCCCTTTTTGCTCAACTAATGTGCATGTGACCATCCCGTCGTCCACAAGCTTTGCAAGAAGAGGGTATATACGGCTGTGAGGAACATGCCAGAAGGCATTGATTCTCAGCATAAGATCATAACCTGACAGTGACTGATTTGACAGTACAGCTAATAAGCCATAATAAAGTGTATTCATGTTTCCTCCTGTTATGTACAGATTGACATATATATTTCCTGATGATAATATAGATTAATATTAATTATATGTATATTTTGACATATAGTCAAATCCGAAAAGAAATACAAGAGGTATAAATTTTGAACAAAAATATTGATACACCTTTTTCATCTCTTATGGTAGTAATATTCTCCGGTGCTTTTTTAGCCATTCTGAATTCAAGCAGCGTGAATATAATGCTGCCTGATTTGATGAAGGAATTACATACAAGCATGGATGCAGTCAGATGGACAATAACAGGCTTTATGCTTGCCATGGGAACAATGGCACCTTTGACAGGATACCTTGGAGAAAAGCTTAGCTATAAAAGGCTTTACATATTGTCTTTGGTTGGTTTTACATTTTCATCTTTATTATGTGCCTTATCATGGAATATCTATTCTTTGATCACTTTTCGGGTTCTGCAGGGATGCTTCAGCGGATTCCTTACTCCGGCAGCTATGACTATAATCTTTCAGGTTGTCCCTAAAAACAAGCAGGCTTCCGCATTGAGCATCTGGAACCTTGCTGCAATGCTTGCCCCAGCCTTTGGACCTACTCTTGCAGGATGGCTCATTCAGAATTTCAGCTGGAAATCAGTTTTTCTCATAAACCTTCCGTTAGGAATTATTACTGCAGTACTGGCTGTAAAAATACTTCCATTTTACAAGTTTCAATCAGAATTGGATTTTGATTTTCCCGGTCTGTCAACCTGTATAGCTGCAAGTATATTTCTTTTGGTTGCATTCAGTCAGGGGGTTTCATGGGGATGGTCATCATTGCAGATTATTTCTCTGTTGAGTGCGGGAATCCTTTTCCTGGGATTATTCATCTACAGGGAACTTACTGCAGAGTCTCCTATGCTTAATTTAAGTGTATTCAAACGTAAGACTTTTACCTTAAGCGTTATTGTAGGCTGCTTGGTAAATATAGCTCTATATTCGGCTACGCTGCTGACACCGTTATTTCTTCAGAACTGTCTTGCTTTATCATCCATGGATACTGGTCTTGTAATGTTTCCAAGTTCCCTCATGCTGGCGTTTACAACCTTTTTTGTGGGAAAAATATTTGAAAAAGTCAAACCTCATTTTTTTGTAATTGCGGGCATGTCTGTTCTGGCCCTTGCAACTTGGAGGATGGGTTATCTGACACTTAACACATCAAAAGCATTTGTGATATTGTGGATGTCTGTAAGAAATATAGGAATAGGTCTGGTTTTTATGCCTGTCACAAGCATCGGAATGTCAGTAATAGAAAAGAAACTGTCCGGCCATGCTTCAGGGGTCAACAATTGGATCCGAACTGCCTGTGCCTCATTAGCTATAGGAATATTCTCTTCTCTTCTGGTAAGCAGGACAGCTTATCATGTTGAACAATTGAGGTCCTCAGGAATTGAATCAGGTATTGCAAAAGCACAGGCTTATGTTTCAGCCATGGATGATATTTTTATACTGGCCGCAATAGTTCTTGTACTTGGATTTCCTTTAGGATTTATGATGAGAAAGAAGCATGATAAAAAATCCTACGAACTTGCTGAAAAAACAGCATGATAGATAGAAACCAGAATTATCTTTACATTTTCTACTTATTAATTTAAAATAATAAGGAAATGTGAATAAGATGCATTGATAAAGAAGAGTAGACAGCACTTTAATTTTAAGAGATTCAGGGAGGGTGCAATCCTGGAATTTAAAACTGTTGAAGGAAGCTTTGGAGCAATAAATAGAAAGTCTGGATGAGGAGTATATTTATGGGGTTATTCCCTTATAGATAATGAGTGGATTGATATATGATAAGTGTATTGATTAATTTAGGTGGTAACGCGGAAGCAGTCTTTCGTCCTAATTATTTTAGGATGAAAGGCTTTTTTTATATATATTAACTTAAAGGAGATGTTGTTATGAGTTTTGAAAAATTAGCAGATATAATATTTAAGGATGTTGAACACTCACCTGAATATTACATTGAAAAATATCCAAAGAGAAATCTTAAAGAGGGAGCAAAGGTTACAAGATATGCACCAAGTCCAACGGGATTCCAGCATATTGGAGGAGTATTTGCGGCATTAATCAATGAAAGATTGGCAAGTCAGAGTGAAGGGATTTTCTATTTAAGAATAGAGGATACTGATCAAAAAAGAGAAGTTCAGGGTGCTATAGATGATACAATTGCAACTATGCATAACTTTGGAATGGACTTTAATGAAGGAATGACAGGCCAGGAGTCTTACAAAGGTGAATACGGTCCATACAGACAAAGTCAGAGAGCCGACATTTATAATACTTTTGCAAAAGATTTACTGAAAAAAGGCTTAGCGTACCCATGTTTCTGTACTCCTGAAGAATTAGCAGAATTAAGAGAAAGACAAGTAGCTAATAAAATAACTCCAGGTTACTATGGAGAATATGCTAAGTATAGAAGCATAACTGAAGAAGAAGCTTTAGAAAAAATTGAAAATGGTGAACAATATATAATCAGATTGAAATCTCCTGGAAATCCGGAAAAGAGAGTCAACTTCCAGGATTTGATAAAGGGTGATATATCTTTCCCTGAAAACAATCAGGATATAGTACTTATAAAAGGAGATGGACTTCCAACATATCACTTTGCACATGCAATTGATGACTATCTGATGAGAACAACAGATGTTATAAGAGGAGAAGAGTGGTTATCATCACTTCCTATACATGTCCAGTTGTTTGAAGTTTTAGGTTTTGAAGCTCCAAGATATGCTCATATCCCTACTATCATGAAGCAGGATGGCGGATCAAAGAGAAAACTTTCAAAGAGAAAGGATGCAGAGGCTGCTGTATCTTTTTATAAGGAAGTGGGATATCCTACAGTATCAGTAATCGAATATTTATTGAACATTGTAAACTCAACTTTCGAAGACTGGAGAGCTGAAAACCCAGCTGCAGACTATCACGAATTTGAAGTTCATCTTGATAAGATGAGTAAAAGCGGAGCATTATTTGACCTTGTAAAACTTCATGACGTTTCCAAAGACATAATAGCTTCCATGAAGGCTGAGGATGTATACGAAAATTACATCGCATGGGCAAAAGAATTCGATAAGGATATGTATGGAATAGTGACCGCAAATGAAGCAATTGCTAAAGCTATGTTCAATATAGACAAGGAAGGTCCGAAACCTAGAAAAGACTTCGCTAAATGGGATGAAGTCAAAGACAAGGTATTCTACTTCTTTGACGAATTATTTGATAAGGAAACAGCAGAGCAGATAGAAATGCCTAAAGGACTTACACTGGAGGCTGCTAAAGCTGTAATTGAAGTTTATAAAAATGAATTTAACTTTAATGCAGGAAGTCAGGAAAACTGGTTTGAGGATTTAAAAGAAATCGGAGGCAGACTTGGTTACTGTGCCAACAGAAAAGAGTTCAAAGCAAATCCGGATCAATATAAGGGAATGATTTCCGATGTTGCAGGAGCAGTGAGAATCGCATTGTCTCACAGAACAAATACGCCTGATCTTTATGTAATTATGCAGATTCTAGGTGAAGATAAAGTCAGAAACAGATTTGAAAAGTTTTTAAGCATATAAGTAAAAAAACCGTACCGGTTATATGTTAACCGGCACGGTTTTATTTCTTTATTTACCTAATTTAAATGATGATTTTAGAGATACTATCCTGTTAAACACCAACTTATCTTCAGTAGTATATTTTGAGTCCACGTTAAAGAAGCCGTTTCTTACAAACTGGAATTTATCCTGAGGTTTTGCATTCTTACATGCAGTTGGCTCAATAAATCCCTGTAACACTTCCAAAGAATTTGGATTTATTCTTTCCAGGAAGTCCTTACCTTCATTTTCTTCAGTATCATCCAGTATCAATGGTTCAAATAATCTGAATTCAGCAGGGATACATGATTTTGCATCTACCCAGTGGATGGTTCCCTTAACTTTTCTGCCTGTGAATCCGGAACCGCTCTTGGTTTCAGGATCATAAGTACAGTGAACTTCCGTCACTTCGCCGTTTTCATCCTTAACCACATCTGTACATTTTACAAAATATCCGCCTTTCAGTCTTACTTCATTGCCAGGGAACAGTCTGAAGTATTTTTTCGGAGGGTTTTCCATAAAGTCTTCTTTTTCAATATATAATTCTCTTGAGAAAGGAACTAGCCTCTTACCTTGTGACTCGTCCTTAGAATTATTTTCTATTTCAATCAATTCTGATTCATTTTCAGGGTAGTTGGTTATAACAAGCTTTAAAGGATTCAATACAGCCATGGCTAATGGTGCTTTAAGCTGCAGGTCTTCCCTAACGAAATAATCAAGCATTTGAGAGTCAACTACAGAATTTGCTTTTGCAACCCCGATTGCAGTACAGAAATTCTTTAATGCTTCAGGAGTGCAGCCTTTTCTTCTTAATCCGCAGACAGTAGGCATTCTAGGGTCATCCCATCCGTCAACAATTTTCTCATCAACCAGCTTTTTCAGATATCTCTTACTCATGATTGTATTGGTCATGTTTAATCTTGCAAATTCTATTTGTCTTGGAACAGACTCCATTTCACATTCGCTTATAACCCAGTCATAAAGTGGTCTGTGATCTTCGAATTCCAGTGTACAGATTGAGTGAGTAACATGCTCAATAGCGTCTTCCAGCGGATGAGCGAAGTCATACATAGGATATATGCACCATTTGTCACCGGTATTATGATGAGAAGCGTGCGCTATTCTGTATATAATAGGATCTCTCATATTTATATTTGGTGAAGCCATATCTATTTTAGCTCTAAGAACTTTTTCACCATCAGCAAACTCTCCGTTTTTCATTCTTTCAAATAGATCCAGGTTTTCTTCAATTGATCTGTTTCTGTACGGACTATCTTTACCTGGTACAGTTAATGTTCCTCTATATTCCTTAGCTTCTTCAGGTGATAAATCACAAACATAAGCCTTGCCCTTTTTAATAAGAAGAACAGCCCTGTTATACATCTCATCAAAATAATCTGATGCAAAGAAAAGTTCATCCCAATTTCCGCCAAGCCACTTAACATCTTCCTTTATTGATTCAACATACTCTGTATCCTCCTTAACAGGATTTGTATCATCGAATCTTAAATGAGTTTTTCCGTTAAACTCAGATGCTAAACCAAAATTCAAGAAAATAGATTTAGCATGACCTATATGCAGGTAGCCGTTAGGTTCAGGTGGAAAACGGGTAATTATCTCCTTATGCTTGCCACTTTCCAGATCCTCTATAACTATATTTCTTATAAAGTTAGATGAGTTGATTTCGTTTGTCATAGTCTTACCTCTCTTACTTGTTGTATTTAGATAAAAAAGAATTCTTTTTTATCATGGATATTAATATATTTTAATCTAATATAAGGGAAAAATAAAGATAAAATGTAGGAAAATCATATGAATTATTTAAATTTGAATACAAATTGCTTCATAGGAGACACTAATCATTGAATTAGGTTAAGATTTGAGGAGGTTGCTGGAATGAGTGAAAGTAAAGAATTAAAAAAGGGTGAGCATGAAAAGGCTATGGAAAAGGCAAAGGAAATGTTGGATAGAGGATGTGGAATGGGAGAAATCATAGCAGAAACACATCTTACCGAGGAAAATGTGTTGAAAGCCAGAGAGAAAATGTTAGGCAGATTATAAAATAAGCACTTTACAATAAAAATACCCATGAAGCTGATTTTACAAGAAAGCTTCAGAGGGTGTTTTTTAATAATATATTTGTCTGAATAATTTGAAGTTTCTGATAAAATAGCTTTATTATTAGCAAATAACATTATATAATATAAGTAACAATTTGATGAATGGATTCCTTGGGATATGATTTCCCGGAGGTTCATCTAAAACAAAGGGGGAGAAATCATGATCAGATTTAAATGCGAAAAATGCGGATGCAGGGATTATTCAGACGTAGAGGGTTTCGGGCAGGATGAAAAGGGTGAATATACCGATTATGTATGCGCCGAATGCGGTCATGTTACCACTTTATATGATGAGGAATTTGAAAAGAAGAAAGTGAAAATTCAAGAAAAACTACTGGTTTAAGAAAAGCCGGGGAGTGTCTCTGTCTGCTGATAAAGCAGGGCTGAGACACTCCCTTTTTAAAATATTTAATAATTGGCTATGAATGTTGGCAAGGTTCGGATATATTCTTAAGTGCTTCTTCTGCGTTGTCCTGAAGACTTGGTTCAACGGAAATATCTCCAAGTGAAACTATGCCTACAAGATTATTATTTTCAACTATTGGAAGTCTGCGTATCTGTTTTTGACTCATCATCTTAGCAGCTTCATGAACGTCCATTTGCGGATTTCCTATGGCAGGGTTTGAAGTCATAATGTCACTGATCTTCTGTTGCTTTGAGTCCTGTCCTGCAGCTACAGATCTTAATGTTATATCCCTGTCTGTTACCATACCTATCAATTTATTCTGGCTGCATACAGGTATTGAACCTATATCATGCTGCTTCATCATCTGTGCAGCCCTCTCAACAGGATCATCAGAACTTATACTTATAATATCCTTTGACATAATATCTTTTACTAACATCATATTCACCTCCAAAAATATATTGCCCAAGAATTAATTATTTATTACTGTGATACGAATTTAATAATCCGTAAGAAGTGTGATATAATATATGTAATGGATTACAATCAGGCTTTGTAAAGGAGAAAGGCTTATGAACAGGGAGTATATCTATCATTCATACACAAAGACCTTATGTAACATTTGTAAAAAGACCATTGACGGGAAAATAGTATATAACAAAAATGGTGTATATATTTTAAAAAACTGTCCTGAACATGGGGAGTTTACAGAGCTTCTAGAAGAGGATTTTACTTACCATTTATTAAAGAGCAGATATGACAAACCCGGTACAAAAAGTGTATGCCAGACTGAGGTTAATAAAGGCTGTCCTTATGACTGCGGACTTTGCCCGTCACATGATCAGCATACATGCATAGGACTTATTGAAGTGACAAAAAGGTGCAACCTGAAATGTGAGGTGTGCTTTGCTGATGGCGGCAGCGGAAAGGATTTGAGCCTGGAACAGATTGAAAGTATGATGGATTTCTATATGGAGTCCGAGGGAAACAGGGCGGAAATACTTCAGATAAGCGGAGGAGAACCAACGCTGCATCCGGAAATTATCAATATTATTGAGATGGCAAGGAATAAAGGAATCAAATACGTTATGTTAAACACAAACGGATTAAGAATTGCCGAGGATGAAGATTTTGCAAAGGAGCTTGGGCGTTTTAAAGGGGGCTTCGAGGTATACCTTCAATTTGACGGATTGAGAGATGATATTTACATCAATTTAAGAAAACGGCCTCTTGTGGATATTAAGAGGAAGGCGATAAGTAATCTTGCAAAATACAGTGTTCCGGTAACACTTGTCTGTACGGTTGCAGGGGGTCTGAACGAAAAGGACTTAGGTGAAATAATTGTATACGGAATGGATGAGAAAAGCGTAAGAGGAGTGAATTTTCAGCCTGTTGCTTTCTTTGGAAGGATTGATGAGAGTAAAAGAGATAACAAAATTACCCTTTCAGGAATATTGAACAGAATTCAGGAGCAGACAGGGGGAATGATTAAAAAGGATGACTTTATGCCACTTCCCTGTAATGTTGAAAGAGTTGCCATAACCTATTTGTTTAAAGGGAATGGCGGTTTTGTTCCCATTACGCGAAATAAGGACATGAGCCAGTACAGGGACCTCATAAACAATACCTTTATGTTTACAGTAGAGGACACTATTAAAGCTCTGAAGGATGAGAATGTAACCTTTGGCCTGGTTGAGTGCTGCGATCTTTTAAGAGATATTAAAAAATATATTCCTTTAGGATTTGTAATGAAGTCAAAGGATAAGAAAATAGAGTTTGTTGATGAAAATACCTTCAGAATAAGTGTCAGCTCCTTTATTGATGCATATAATTTTGACATGAAATCCATGCAGAAGGAATGTGTCCATATAATCACTCCGGATTTAAAGAGGATCCCTTTTTCCTCATACAATATTATTCACAGGAGTAAATATGATGAATATTACATTTGAATTTATTATTTCCGGGATTATCGCAATAAGTATCACTGCGCTGTTTATTGCCATCCTGACTGATTTTATCTTTTATGAAAAACGTGAAGAGGTTAAAAGGGAAAAGAAATCCATTGTGGCAACAGGAACCATGGTGATGTACTATTTTGTATATTTAATCATCATTAAATTAAAACTCGGGCACATCAGCATAGCAGATAGGCCGGCATACATATTTGTCAATGTTGTGGGCGCATTGCTGGTATTGACGGGCTCAATAATGAATATTTCAGGAAGGATTAAGCTTCAAGGAAACTGGGCAAACCATATTAAAATATATGGCGATCACTCACTGGTTACAACAGGTATTTATAGCCTTGTAAGACATCCCCTTTATGCTTCCCTGATGATTATGCTGTTTGGGGGATCTATCGCTTATGCCAACTTCCTGAGTGCAGTTTTGACAATTGTTATATTCATACCCTTTATGTATTACAGGGCAAAACAGGAAGAAGTTCTGTTGGAGAAGGAATTTAAGAATTATGCAGAGTATAAAAAAAGGACAGGTATGTTTTTTCCAAAATTATGGAGGAGGTGATTTTAATGGCTGAGTTTAAACCAGCAAGCATCTCAAAGGCTGCTTACGCATTTTGCAGGTATACAGTTGCAGTGATCTTCTGGCTGGCAATTATATTAAATATGAAGGAATTTGTGCTGGCGGGATTCATCATTCTGCTGCTTTCCGCAATACTTAAAGTAAGACGTGCTCCCCTTATAGTTCTTTATACTTATACAATCAACAGGATTTTCCCATCTGAAAATGTGATTGTCGATGAAAAAGGCATCAGGTTCGCTCATTCATTTGGATCAGCTGTAAGTTTAATATGTTTATTGATGCTTTACTTTGGAAACTCTGCCGTAGGATGGGGACTGACTGTATTTCTCGCTGTACTGAAAACTTCTGCAGCTTTTGGTTTCTGTTCTGCCCTTAAACTTTACACCTGCATGAATTCAGGGACATGCTGCAGAGTCGGGAAGCTGGTGAGGAAGCTGAAACATGATTGATAAACATTTAAAATTGACTGCAGATGGATATATGCCGTATATTTTCGGATTCCCTTCCTATACGCTTTTTGTCACTATAGGTATTGTTGCCGGGATTGTATACTATCTTGCAGATGCAGGAAAGCGTAATGCAAAAGGTGAGGGTGTGATAGAAATTGTGTCAGCTGCACTTATCTTTGGTGTGATAGGTTCCAAGATACCGCTGATACTTGAGGGAGCTGATATAAGGACAGTTCTGTTCAGCAAGTCTATAGTAGGCGGGCTCATCGGAGGTATGCTGGGTGTAATGTTCATCAAAAGGCTTCTTAATATAAAGCTGAAAATGGGAAATATCATTGCACCTGCAGCAGCTCTTGGAATTGCAATAGGAAGGATAGGATGCTTTTTTAATGGATGCTGTTATGGTAAACTTGCAGCCTGGGGAGTAGACTTTGGAGACGGAATACTTAGATATCCTGTTCAGCTGTTTGAAGTGGCTTTTCATTTTACCGCTTTTATCATACTTCATAATCTTAAATCCAGGGTCAGGATTCCGGGAATTTTGTTCAATTATTATGTTCTTGCATATTTTGTTTTCAGATTCTTCATTGAGTATATAAGGGAAAATCCTGTTGTATACGCAGGTATGACAGTGTACCAGATCATATCCCTTTCAGGCGGTATTTTCGTATTGATTAATTTGGAAATCAAATATAAGAAAAGAGGTGCTTTTAATGGAAAATAAGAATAATAAGGGTAAATTTATTCAGGGTTTTCTAATGGGTGCAGCCGGATGGATCATAAGTTCTGTGGTATTTTTTCTGATACAGTTTTTTATTGAAAGAAACCAGTCAAATGGTCAGATTATGTTGGGAATCGGAGACTTTTTCGGGATGACTTTAGGTATTGGGATTGTATGGCTTCCACTGGCGCTGATTGGCGGCAATATTTCAAGAAAAAAAGGTTTGAAATCCGCTTTGTGGTTTACGGCAGCCTCTTTCTTCATTTTTGCGGCTGTTGTAGGAGGTTGTATGACTATGATATCTGGATTGGGATAAAATTGAAAAATACCCCAGGGGTGATTCCTAATACTGGAAGCACCCCTGGGGTATTCAATTAGCATTCTTAAGATAGTATAATTAATTTAGGGCACACTAAACAAATCAATGAAAGGAATTAATATGAATAACTATTATCAGTCAGTATATTCTGAATTAAATAACTGGAAAAATGAAATGAGAAAAAAACCTTCAATTTTAGATAGGGCTTCCAAAGGATTGCAGAATAAATTCAATGAAATGCTTCCTGAAAAATATCATGAGATAATGACTGCAGCAATAAAAAATATGATTAAGGGAGTTTTGCTTGGTTCAGAGTATACATCTAAACAACCGATTAAATCCTTACCTTTGCAGTTGCGTGATAGTCGTGCAAGAGAAAAGATAAACTTTTATAAGAAAACGGCAATGCTTGAAGGAGCAGGTACAGGTGCCGGGGGATTCTTTCTTGGGCTTGCAGATTTTCCTTTATTGCTTGGCATAAAAATGAAGTTTTTATATGAAATAGCTGCAATTTACGGGTTCGATGTCAAGGATTATAAGGAAAGGTTATATATCCTGTATATTTTCCAACTGGCATTTTCCAGCCAATCAAAGACAAACAAGGTATTTTATGAAATGGAGCAGTGGGAGAAAACTTCAGCTGAACTTCCGGAGGATATAAATCTTTTCAACTGGCGGGATTTTCAACAGGAATACCGAGATTATATAGACCTGGCAAAACTTCTGCAGATGATGCCTTTTATTGGAGCTGTTGCAGGTGCATATGCAAACTTAAAGTTGTTAGATAAGCTTGGGAAAACAGCAATGAATGCATACAGAATGAGATTGTTAAAAATAGAAATTAATACTCACACTTAACGTTTATATTAATCTACGGAGGTGGCATATTTTGGAATATAAAGCACTACACGGATTTTTTAAAAAGCTGGATAGGTCAGCATTTCTTGAAGGTGAACTTAAACAATATGCTGATGTGGATGGGGCTCTTCCTATTGGATTTGGGCAGACAATTTCTCAGCCAGGTCTTGTGGTTGAAATGACGTATTTCCTGTCACCGGAAAAAGACAGTAAAGTTCTGGAAATAGGAACAGGATCAGGATATCAGACTGCTTTTCTTGCAGAATTCTCAGGTAAGGTTTTTACAGTGGAACGAATTAAGGAATTAGCTGAAAAAGCCAAACTGCGTCTTGAGGGAATGGGATATAAGAATATTCAATATAAACTGGGAGATGGCAGTGAAGGATGGAAAGAAAATGCTCCTTATGACAGGATTATAGTCACCGCTGCGGCCAGAGAAATTCCTGCAGAGCTTTTAGAACAACTTAAGCCAAGCGGCAGAATGGTCATACCTTTGGGTCCGGGAGGGGCGCAGGAACTGATGCTGGTTACCAAGGACATGGAGGGAAAGGTTTACTTCACTCCCATTGGATCAGTGGTATTTGTAGAATTAAAAGGCAAATATGGCTGGACATCAGAAGATAAATAGGATATACCATTTTGTTGGGAATAAATTATAATAAGGGCGGTAACCAATGAATTTAGAAGAAAAGAAGATAAAAAGGACAGATATATTTGTAAATCCTCTTAATAAAGAATGGTGGTATACAGGATGCTTTGATAAAAACCGGAATCTGTATTTCAGTTTCTATTTTATAAGAACTCCGTTCTTAGACAGTTTCAATTTTACACTTTTTGATTTAAAGGAAAAGAAGCCTTTTGTTTTTAATAAAAAATTTTTTTTGAAAAAAGATCAGGAAAAAAATCAATTGGATTTATATAAAAAATCAAAAGGTTTATTTATAAGCTATCTGGGAGATGAAAACCACGGATGGTCATTCAGGTTTGAAAAGAAAGGCATTACAGTTCATTTGAAAATTAAACCAACCGAACCATGCTTCACCAAGTTTGACAATTACTTTTTTAATCAGTATTCAATGCTACATTTTATCAGAAATCAGGTAAATGGCAGAATATCATTAAATAATAAGATATACGAAATAAGTAATGCATTAGGGTATTATGATCATTGTTTTGGAAAAGTACCTAGAAAAACTGCATGGCATTGGATTGCAGTTCAAAATGAAGATATTGCCCTTGTGTCTCTGGTGAATTATGGTGCATATGCACAAAAATATACGCAAGTATTGTTTAAAACTTCTGATCACAAAAGAAGTGACTGGGTAAGATTGAACCAGGATGTTTCCTTCGAATATACATCGGACAGTAAAGACAGGGAGTGGAATGCTACTTCTTGTGATATGGATCTGAAAATTAATAATCTTATGGTATCAAAATCAAGAGAAGTAATTCCTCCCATCACACCTTTTTTTATTAATGTTCAGCATGATGAATATTTTATTGAAGCGAGCGGAAAGATTAAAATTGATAATCAATGGATAAATACAGGAGTGATGCATGGTGTTTTGGAAGAGCACTTCGGGAAGTGGTAAAAATATTTATTCATATGACAATACAAGTAAAAAACCACCTGTGGGTGGTTTTTTACTTAGCAGAATATTATCTTTCCACAATAAGCGCAGTCCCTTGTCCGCCGCCTATACATAATGTAGCAAGGCCCCTTTTAGCATCTCTCCTAGCCATTTCATATAATAATGTAACAAGAATTCTTGCTCCAGATGCACCCACAGGATGACCTAATGCAATTGCTCCTCCATTGACATTTACTTTACTCATATCGAATTTCAGATCTCTTGCAACTGCAAGGCTTTGCGCAGCAAAGGCTTCATTTGCTTCAACAAGATCCATGTCTTCAATAGTCAAATTACATTTTTCCAAGGCAACTTTTGTTGCATAGAATGGACCATAGCCCATTATTGCAGGATCTAACCCCCTTTGACCATTTGCAAGGATTTTGGCTAGTGGTTTTATTCCAAGCTCCTGAGCTTTTTCAGCACTCATTACAACAAAGGCTGCAGCTCCATCATTTATTCCGGAAGAATTACCTGCTGTAACGGATCCGCTTTGTTTAAAGGCAGCTTTTAATTTACCTAAGGATTCAATAGTCGCACCTGCTCTTGGGTACTCATCAGTATCAAATACTTTTGGTTCCCCTTTTCTCTGGGGAATAATCACAGGTACAATTTCATCCTTGAACTTTCCTGCTTTTATGGCAGCTTCTGCTTTTTGCTGGGAAAGTGCTGCAAATTCGTCCTGCATTTCTCTGGATAGCTTCCACTTTTCAGCTACATTTTCAGCAGTGATGCCCATGTGACAGCTGTGGAAAGCATCACATAAACCATCTTTAATCATGCAATCCACAATTTCGCCATCTCCCATTCTCTTTCCCCATCTGTAATCATTAAGTACAAATGGCGCTCTTGACATGTTTTCCATACCACCGGCAACAACAATATTGTTATCCCCTGATTTTATCATTTGAGAAGCTAATGCTACTGCCCTTAACCCTGAACCACAAACTTTATTTATGGTCATTGATGACACTTCATGAGGTATTCCTGCCTTTACAGAGGCTTGCCTTGCCGGGTTCTGCCCAAGCCCAGCCTGAAGAACATTCCCCATTATCACTTCATCTACATCTTCAGGTTTTACTCCGGCTCTATTAATTGCTTCTTTAATAACAAGGGCTCCTAAATCTGTAGCAGGAATATCTTTTAAACTTCCTCCGAATGTGCCTATTGCAGTTCTTACTGCACTAACAATAACAACATCTTTCATTCTGTTTCCTCCTTTAAAATAAACTTCTAAATACATATATCAAGGATATTGTTTGTAAATTTTAAAGGAGTATACTTAAATTATAGGTATGATATTAAATAAATAGCTCGTTGATTCTGTTATATTAGGTGAGGACATCTCATAATTTTCACATAATTATGAGATAATATAACGATTTTCTTTTGGTAGTATTTATCTTGGGAGATTTTATACATCAAAAGGGGGGGCAAACATGTTATATTCAAAGGGTCTTGTCAGAAAGAAAGAATTCAAATTGCAGGCATTTATCTTTTCAATGCTTATTGTGTTATCCGCCGCAGCAATAACTTTCAATGTCAATGAACACGAAGCCAAAGGAGATTCTGATGAAACAGCTGTCAAGGTGGCTGCATTTGACCCCAATATTCTGGTAGAAAATGATGAAGGTGATGAAGTCACAAGTCTTCAGAAGAAATTATTCAATGCAGGATATGATGTCACAGTAAATGGTAAGTATGATGCAGAAACTACAGAAGCTATTGAAAAGGTACAAGCTTCTGTAAAATTAAAGGTTACAGGTACATATACTAAGTTTACTAAAGATGCTTTATCCGATGCTGAAGAAATTAGAAACTATGATAATATACAGGCTGTTGCTGCCTGGAAAAAAGAAGAAGAACAATATTTTTCAGCTTTAGAGAATAAAATTAATAAGTTCCTTGAAGGTAATATAAACAGGGTTGGGTTCCTTTTCTATGACATAACAACCGGGAAAAAAATTGCTATTAATGAAGATATGGTATGTGTTGCAGCAAGTACATATAAAGTAGGCATGAATGTAGTTGCCTACGATTTGGCAAA
>JBEHWK010000029.1:0-28606 GCA_040217795.1 Clostridiaceae bacterium | reverse complement strand
ATGGAGTCAAACTATGATGAGGTAATAGATGTCATAAAAAGAGAACAATTTTCAAGGATACCTGTATATAAAGAGGACATTGATGATATTGTAGGGATACTTTATGTTAAGGACTTAATCTTATTGGCTGAAAAAGGTGACTTTAAGGTTGAAGATTTTATAAGGGAACCTTACTACACCTTTGAATTTAAAAAGGTGACAGAATTATTTAAGGAAATGAAGAAGAGCAGAAACCATATGGCGGTGGTTTTGGATGAATATGGCGGAACCGTAGGTATTGTTACAATAGAGGATTTGTTGGAGGAAATTGTTGGGGAAATAGATGATGAATATGATGACCTGGAAGAAGACATAGAGGTTATAAAAGAGGATGAATATCTTGTGGATGGAAGTATGAGACTGGATGACTTATCTGATTTAATAGGTGTTTCCATAGAATCTGAGGAATTTGATTCTATAGGAGGTTTTGTCATAGGCCAATTAGGAAGGTTCCCGGAGCTAAATGAGGATATTGAATACCAAAACATGAGATTGATTGTTGAGGAAATAGATAAGAATAGAATTAAGAAGGTAAGAATTTTTACATGAAAAGCTTGCAGCTATGCAGGCTTTTTTCGAAATGTAGAAAAGGAAGGAACAATAAATGGATTTTATGAAAGAGGCCCTTAAGGAAGCTTATGCAGCAATAGAAAAGGATGAAGTTCCGGTAGGTGCAGTTATAGTTAAGGATGGGAAAATAATAGGAAGAGCTCATAACTTAAGGGAAAGTCTTAAATCCCCATTGGCACATGCAGAGATAATAGCTATAGAAGAGGCAAGTAAAAATATAGGGGATTGGAGGTTAAACGGGTGCGAGATTTATGTTACATTAGAACCCTGTGTCATGTGTGCAGGAGCAATTATCCAGAGCAGGATAAGCAAGGTGCATATAGGAACCTTTGATCCCAGGGCAGGTGCCTGCGGAACAGTAATAGATCTTATTAATCATCCTTTTTTAGACAATTTTACTGAAATCATTTGGGAATATAATGAGGAATGCAGCGAGATATTAAAAGACTTTTTTAGAGGGAGAAGAAAGCAGCAATAGCAATTATATAGAAAATAAAAATTCCTTTACATTTTATTAAACATAGTCCCTCCATGACGTCTTTTTTTGTATGATATAATGTAAAGAGTATAAATTAAAGGAGGAGTAAAAATTGAATCCAGTAGCTTTTGAATTATTTGGGATAGAGTTCAGATGGTATGGAATACTTATTTCATTTGGAATAAGTATGGCACTTGTATTAGCATATTATAATGCACCTAAGAGAAAGGTGGATTTTGAAAAGTTTATTGATATTTTCATTGTTGCTTTTCCACTGGCAATAGTAGGTGCCAGACTATATTATGTAATATTTGAGTGGAATTATTATGGTAATCATTTAGATGAAATTATCAATACAAGACTGGGAGGTCTTGCAATTCACGGGGGAATATTGGGAGCTATGCTGGGAGCATACATATATACCAGGTGGAAAAATATAAAAATGGTACTATATGCAGATTTATTAGCACCATCAATAATATTAGCCCAGGGGATAGGAAGATGGGGGAATTTCTTTAACAGTGAAGCTCATGGAGATGTTGTTTCAAAGGAATTCATAAGCAGGTTTCCTTTGTTCATACAAAAAGGCATGTATATAGACGGAAGTTACTATAACCCTACATTTTTGTATGAGTCCCTATGGAATTTCTTTATTTGCATAATACTTGTATGGATTTACAGAACATATAAAGGTGAGTTAAAAGGAAGGTTATTTTCGGGATATGTTATTCTGTATTCTATAGGAAGATTTTTCATTGAAGGTATGAGAACAGACAGTCTGTACTTTATGGGAATCAGAGTTGCTCAATTGGTAAGTCTGGCTGGAATTATCGGAGGAATAACTTATATTACAATAGTTACAATTAATGAAAAGAAAAAGAATTCATTAAATTCAGCATAGGGTTCCAACCTCAGCTAAAAACTTATGCATGTCGATTCTTCTTTCAATTCTCGAAGAATTCAACATGCATAAGTTAAGTTTTGGTAAAAGAACCCTCTATTATTATGGGTATATTGATGTATTCCCATGTGAATCTGTAAATTTTAAAAAGTACTTGAAGATGTATTCTTTATTTGTTATAATGATTAAGCATCTTAATTTAAATGAAGATTAAGATGAGGGACTTGTACCTGGTAAAATAGGTTACAAGTTACCTGGAAAAACTGAAACACTATATTATGGAGAGATGTCTGAGTGGTCGAAGGAGCACGCCTGGAAAGCGTGTGTAGGGGCAACTCTACCGGGGGTTCGAATCCCCCTCTCTCCGCCAATGCCGTGCTAGATGGGGAACTAGCGGTGCCCTGTAACCTGCAATCCGCTACAGCAGGATTGAATTCCTGGCTTAGGCTTTAGCCTGTAGGGTCTGCCCTAGGTAAGTGGTGTTGAGGATTGGGTCCCACGCAATGTAAGCCTGTGAACCTCGTCAGGTCCGGAAGGAAGCAGCGATAAGCAGTGTCTTTGCATGTGCCGTGGATAAATCTGATCTGAGCTAACTGCTTAGGTAACGCTTATAAGCTACTGTCAACGCCAGGTGCACGGTTTATTTATATTTTGTTATTGAACTCAGCGAAAGCTGAGTTTTTTGCTTTTTAGGAGATTATAAATTTATTAACAATATATTGTGCATAATGTTAATAAAATATACTATATATAGAATTTTAGGTTGGTGTAATTGACCAACAGCAGCGGCATGGTATATTATAGAAGAAATAGAAAAATTCCTTAAGGCTAATGGAGGGATGCACATGAATAAAGAAAGAATAATCAGTTTTACAGTAAAGTATATTTCAATAATGATAGGATGCGCCCTGGTTTCCGTTGGGCTGGAAATGTTTCTGCTGCCTAACAATCTCATTGATGGAGGCGTAGTAGGCATATCAATTATGGCCAGCCATATGACCAGTCTTCCTCTTGGATTATTTACATTTGTTCTGAATATACCATTTTTTATATTAGGATATAAACATATAGGAAAAACATTCTCTTTGGCCACAGTATTCTCAGTTATATGCCTTTCTTTAGGAGTGAGTATTTTGCAGCCTATCCCCAGTATAACAAGAGACGTATTGCTGGGCACAGTTTTCGGGGGACTAATAATGGGTTCCGGGGTAGGGCTCATAATTAGAAATGGGGGATCTTTAGACGGAACAGAAATAGCTGCAATAATTTTAGATAAAAGGATAAGTTTTTCCATAGGGGAAATAGTAATGTTCTTTAATCTGTTCATACTGGGTGCCTCAGGATTTATATTCGGTTTTGACAAAGCCATGTACTCACTTATAGCATATTTTATTGCTTTTAAGGTAATTGACATGGTGGTGGAAGGATTTGATGAGTCCAAAGCTATAACAATAATTTCTGAGCAATATCAGGACATTTCAGAAGCGATAATGGACAGGCTTGGAAGAGGAGTGACCTTGCTGAATGGAAAGGGAGCTTATAAGGGAGTCGAGACTAATGTAATATACGCTGTTGTATCAAGGCTGGAGATACCTAAGGTAAAAGGAATAGTACTTGGCTTCGATAAGAATGCATTGATTACTATAGGGACTGTTGAAGTTGCTGGTAACAGATTTAAAAAGAGAGCTATACATTAGTTTTAAGATTAAAAAAGAAATAAAAAAGCGCTGTAAAATCATATTTTAATATGAATCTGCAGCGCTTTAGTTTATTATTTATTTCTTACTAAATCAATAAATTGATATCTTAAGTTATTTTCATCAAATACGCTGCTTTGACAAACAACAGTCCAATCTTTCTCATCTATTTCAGGGAAATGAGTATCAGCCGGAAAGTTCTTAAAAACCTTTGTTAAATATATCTTGCTGCAAAGAGGATAGAATTCAGAGTAAATCTCTCCTCCGCCGATAACAAAAGCTTCCTCGTGAGACTTTCCGAATTTTTCTGATACTTTTTCTAATGAATGGACAACTTCAACCTGAGGGTCATCAACAGAGAAGTTCTCATCTCTTGTAAGAATCACATGATGCCTGTGGGGCAAAACATTCGGCAGGGAATCAAAGGTCCTTCTTCCCATTATTATTGTATGGCCGGAGGTGATTTCCTTGAATCTTTTTAAGTCACCAGGCAATCTCCAAAGTAAGTCATTGTCTTTGCCGATAGCGTTATTTTCAGCTACTGCTACTATTATAGAAAGCATAAATCAAAATCTCCTTATATTTGTAAAAATTTCAAACTAAACTGCAACATCCATTTTAATGGAAGGATGATGTGTATAGTCTTCAAGTTTTATATCATCAATTGTAAAGTCATAGAAGTCTGTAATTTCAGGATTTATCCAAAGCTTAGGAGCTTCGTAAGCGTCATCTTTTCTGGATAATTGAAGTTTAAGTCCTTCAACCTGATTTTCATAAATATGAGCATTGTTTATAACATGTGTAAACAATCCAGGTTTAAGTCCTGTGGCCTGAGCAACCAAATGAACAAGAACTGCATATTGGGTTGTATTGAAAGGAACACCCAGGCCAACATCACCGCTTCTTTGAACCAGCATGCAGTTTAATCTTCCGTCAGTCACATCCCACATTGTCAGGAAACAGCAAGGGTGAAGAGGTGCAGAATCCAAGTAAGGAATCTGCCATAGGTTTATCATCATTCTTCTGTCCTGGGGATTATTTTTAAGCGCTTCAAGAAGTTTATCCATTTGGTTAAACTTTTTGACAATCCACCCATAAGAAGTTCCGATAGTTCCATCATCCATAATCCATTCGTCCCAAATGGTCACATTCTGTTCCTGAAGTTTCTTTACATCGTTGGACTGATCTTTAAAAATCCAAAGTAATTCTTTAACAGCTGTTTTGAAAGGTACAAATTTAGTGGTTAGTATAGGAAATTCCTTTGATAAATCAAACTGAAAAATCTGATGGGGCAGTTTATAAGTTTTAATTCCTGTTCTGTTATCGTCAAAATATCCATTGGTCAATATATTATCAACTAATTCTAAGTATTTTTTATCATATAAACTCATAAAGTTAAACATCCTTTCCGTATTACATAAATATAATTTTATCTGAAAAATATATAATACACAATATTATTTATTTTGACATGATTAAAATGATATAATAATAGGTAGTCTAATAGAAAATGGGGTGAAATCCTTGGCTTATAAAGCTTTATATAGAGAATGGAGACCACAGAAGTTTCAGGATGTTGTGGGACAGGAGCATATTACCACTACATTAAAAAATCAAATATTAACCAATAGGATAGCTCATGCTTATTTATTTTGTGGTACAAGAGGAACAGGAAAAACCTCTACTGCCAAGGTTTTTGCAAAGGCATTGAATTGCCTCAATCTTAAAGATGGTGAGCCTTGCAATGAATGTGATATGTGCAGAAAGATAAATGAAGGGCTGGCTATAGATATCAGCGAAATGGATGCTGCATCAAGAAACAAGGTGGAAAATATAAGGGATATAATAGATGAAGTTCAATATCCCCCTCAGGAAGCAAAATACAGGATATATATACTGGATGAAGCTCACATGCTGACAACAGGAGCAGTGAATGCCTTTTTAAAAACCCTGGAGGAACCTCCGAGCAATGTAATATTCATATTAGCGACAACTGATCCTCAAAAGCTGCCTATAACTATACTTTCACGATGTCAAAGATTTGACTTCAAAAGGATTTCAAATACAGATATGATAAACCGGTTAAGAAATATAGTAACAGAGCAGGGGGTCCTTGCTGATGATAAGAGCTTAAGCCTTATTACCAGAATTTCAGACGGTGCTATGAGAGATGCCCTGAGTATTCTTGATCAGGCAATATCAATGGGAGATGGCAAGGTTCAGTATGAACAGTTAGTTTCAATGCTGGGGCTTGTTACTAATGAATATTTGTTTAAGATTACAGATTCAATAATAGAAAAGGACATTGAAAAATCCATGAGAACTGTTGAGGAAATTGTGTATTCAGGAAAAGATATGAGCATGTTCATAAAGGATTTAACCAGCCACTTCAGAAATCTTCTTATGACCAAGGTAACCAATAACCCTGAAGAAATACTGGATATGTCTGAAGAGAATGTAGGCATGGTTAAGGAACAGGGCAAGAGACTAAGATATGAAGAAATAATGAGGGATATCAGAATTCTTCAGGAAGCTGAAGAAAGCTCCAAGGCAAGCAAGCAGGCGAGAATTTACCTGGAGTTAGCAGCTATTAAGATGTGCAAAATAGAGTTTGATACTTCCAGGGAGACACTTTTAGCAAGAATAAACAGATTGGAAGAAACATTAAGAAGTGGAAAAGTAACTGTAAAAACTAAGGAAAGAGAAGATAAGTCCTCAGAGCCTGAAAAAATTACCCGGGAAATTGTGAAACAGGAAGTTCAGAGGACACAATCTCCGATATCAGGGGGTAACGAAGATTCAAAGATTACCGGAGACGATGTGAAAAGATACTGGAGAGATATACTCGAGAGAATTAAAGCAAGGCGTGCTATGGTAATATATGCATCATTGGCTACAGGAAAACCTGCAGGTTGTAAAAATGGAATAGTTGAAATACAATATGATGATGAATATGCATTCAACAAAAAAAGACTTGAGCAAATGGATAATTCTAAAATAGTAAATGAGGTATTCAGTGAAATATTAAAGGATCAGGTGCGTGTGGTTTATTCTGTAGTGGGCAAAGAAGATACGGGCCAAAGTACAGAGGATATTCTGAAGGCAGCTATAGGAGAAGATGTCTTAGAGATAGTGGATGAATAAATATAGGGTTCCCTTGGCTGTTATAAAAGCAATAATGAGGAAATCACATATATATGGCAAAATAGAATAATATAATATATAATAATGAATAGATAAATTTTAAGGAGGATATGACATGGCAAAGGGTGGATTCCCAGGTGGACTTGGGAATATGAACAATCTTATGAAACAAGCTCAGAAGCTTCAGCAGCAGATGGAAGAAATGCAGAAGCAGTTAGAAACTTCAGAGTTTGAAGCGACTGTAGGCGGTGGAGCTGTTTTAGTAAAAGTAAACGGCAAAAAAGAGGTTACCCATATAGAAATTAAACCAGAAGTAGTAGATCCGGATGATGTTGAAATGCTGCAGGATTTAGTACTTAGTGCTGTGAATCAGGCTTTAAAGAAAGCGGATGAGGAAACTAACAGCAAGATGGGAAAACTAACTGGCGGAATGAAAATGCCAGGATTATTTTAATAAATTATAGGCATACGGATACTTCTGTATGCCTATAATTTATAGTATAGAAAGGAAGATATATTATGATGGATTTTTATCCAGTTGCTATAGAGAAACTTATTGAGGAATTTGCAAAATTGCCAAGCATTGGTCAAAAGACTGCTCAGAGACTTACTTTACATATACTTAATTTGCCCGAAGAAGAGGTCAAGGAATTTGCCAGAGCCTTGGTACAGGCAAGAGGAACCATAAAATATTGCTCAATCTGCGGTAATTTTACGGATAAGGACCCTTGTGCAATATGCTCAAATCCCAATAGGGAAAAACAGGTGATATGTGTTGTGGAACAGCCAAAGGACATCATGACAATGGAGAAGGTTAAGGAGTTTAATGGAGTATATCATGTTCTTCACGGGAATATATCCCCTATGCAGGGCCGGGGCCCTCAGGACATAAGGATAAGGGAACTGGTAGCGAGAATGAATACGGAAGTGAAGGAAGTTATTGTTGCTACAAATCCTAATATAGAAGGGGAAGCTACAGCAATGTATATAGCTAAAATATTAAAGCCGCTAGATGTAAAGGTAACAAGAATAGCAGCAGGCATCCCTGTAGGTGGAGACTTGGAATATGCAGATGAAGTTACCTTATCGAAAGCTCTGGAAGGAAGAAAAGAAATTTAGGTATTTATAGGTTAAGGAATAAATGAATAGTTTATATAATCCGGGTTAATAATTTAAGTAAAAACTTATGGGAGTGATTATATGAACAAGGAATTCATTCTTGAATCTTTAATACGAAAGAATAGGAAAAATATGGAACAGTCCTTAGTCAGAGAAATTGAACAGGCGATAGTGGATATTAAGGCAGCAGAGAATATGTTCCAGAGTGTAAGTGATTCAAAGCTTATAGAAATTGCTATTTATACAGAACAAGCAGCTATAAAGAGATTGGAATTTTTATTAAGAGAGGCAAAGGATAATAATATCAAGGTAGACAGCAAGTATACCATAGGAAGGTGTATTGATATAGCTGAATAAATTTCCTAAGGGGGTTAATATGTTTCCATCAGAAATTTTTTATGGGGTAATTGGTCTATTTTTATTGGTTATATTTTTTAAATTTTTTTCATGGCCAATAAAAATGTTAATGAAGTTTATTATTAATGGGATTCTTGGAGCAGTGCTTCTTATAATTGTAAACTTTTTTGGAAGTGCATTTGGGATTACAATAGCAATAAATATGACAACAGCATTAATTGCTGGTTTCTTTGGCATACCTGGAGTTGTTTTTATGATTATTTTTAAATTGTTTTTTTAGTTTAAGTCCTTTCACATATAATAAAATAACTATGATAATAGCAATTCACTGTTAATATAATATATAGAAGCAATAACAGATGGAAGGTATTTAATGAAAGTAACAATAAACAAAGGAATGTTCCGTCAGGATAAAAAAATATTATTCTGGGGAATTATTTTGGTAACAGTTGCTCTCTTTTTTTTAACCAACATGCACCAGATGGTTTTGAGCAAAAACTATGATGCAAGTTCACAGGAGATTATAAAACAATATTTCTCTTTAGCTCCTTTTAAAAACTGTATCCTTTATTTTATTTATGCTATTTTAGGGTGTTTTTTACTCAAAAGCTTAGATGTTCTCATAAAAGGCATTGAAGAAGATAAATATAGTTTTGAAGAAATTTTTTTAACAAAGATTAGCGAGCTGTCTTTAATTTCTGTTGTAAGCTTTTTAAGCATAACAATTTTAAAAACAGCAGTCTTTTTTTTAAGAAGAGCAGAATTTAAGGCTCTTGATATAGGAGAAATCAAACTGCTGATGTTTTTTCTTCTGTCATTAGCAATGGCACTGTTGATGAATTCAATAATAATAGCTGGAATGTTGACGGTTAAAAATAAGTTTTACTCAATTATAATAGTGCCTTTTTTTCTATATTGCCTGTTTTTATTTTTTGGTTTCTTCAATATGTTTTTAAGTAATTACTTATGGCCCTTGAAATGGATAATTGATAAGGTAGGTAAAATATCAGTTGATAATTTTGTAATGATATTGGCCTCTGACTTCAGGATAGAACTGAAGCCTTTAAGTTATCAGATAATTTCATTGGCAACGATTTTTTCATTTGCAGTGACATTATATTGTGTTGATTATTTTATATTCTCCAACTTGAACAGCCAGCGATTGGAAAACACTTTTTATTTTGAGTCGGTAAGAAAATTAAGTTTTATAATGGTCGCTTTTATCGGAGCGTTTACACTGCTGGCGGGGGTTGACCTGGTTACTTTGGTATTTATGCCCAGATACTTTGACATAATCAACTTATTCATGAGTATTGGGGCAATTATTTCAGAGGTGTTGTTTTACAAGCTTATTACTAAAAATAATCTAAGCTGCGATGAATAATCAAAATAATGTTTATTTTAATGATGAAATTGTAAATTAATGCATGTGAGAATTTAAATTTTGTAATTATTAAAAAAAGGGTTGATTTATTTTATTGAGGTACTATAATTAAAATATAAACAAGTTTGAACGATGGCGTTTAATAAAGAGAAATCTTTGTTAAGCGCTTTTTTTTCAGCCTTGTTTACCTCGAGGGAATAAATTAATCCAAAAAATTATATACTTATTCTGCCCCCAATAGAATAAAGTACATTTGGCTTAGCCATGGCAGCCAAGTGAGATATAGTTGAGAAAACTTCACAATTTATACCGGATACACAGAAGTATTATTTATCAGGTTTATTTTCTGTGCATAGTATTTAATAGAAATAGCGTAAAGCTATTTCTATTTTTTTTTTGAAAGTGGTATAATGAGTTTAAAAATATAATTCATAAAATAAATTGAGAAGGGAATGATCCTGTGACAAGAGGGAAAGGGTTCAATTGCACATATTGTCCTGAATATAAAAAGGGTTCCTGCAAGGGGGATTCAGGCTGTTTTTGTTACGAATGTCCCAGAAACTTAGGACAATGTATATGCGTTAAGTATTGCAGGGAAACGGAATCAGTGCTAATAATCGAGGAGTAAAATATGCAGAATGACAGAGAATTAAAGCTATCAGAATTTAAAGAGTATATAAAGGATATGGAAAACACCAAACAGGCTCTGGATCTCATATACTGGGATAAGATGGTGATGATGCCTAAAAAGGCTGCAGATGTAAGAACGGAGATAATAGCACATATATCTGAACAGTTGTTTAATCTTCAGACATCATCAAAACTTAAGGAATTTATAGATTTTTTTGAACCGATTTCTGCAGATCTGGATAAAGTAAGTAAAAGCATGGTAGATACTTTAAAAAAGGAATACGAAGAATATAAAAAGATTCCTGCAGATAGGTACAGAGAGTATGTTATTCTTGCTTCTAAGTCTGAAACAGCTTGGGAAGAAGCAAAAGAAAAGAATGATTTTTCAATTTTTAAACCATATTTGGAAAAAGTCATTAGTTTTCAAAAGGAGTTCATTGGGTACTGGGGATTCAAGAATCACAGATACAACACACTCCTTAATAAGTATGAAAAGGATATCACCACGGACGTCCTCGATAAGGTATTTGGAGAACTAAGAGATTCTTTGGTTGATTTAATTAAAAGGATAAATAATAGCAAGGTAAATATAAGGCCGGAAATTTTAAAAGGGACATATTCTAAGACGGCACAAAAGGAATTGGGGTTATATGCATTGAAGCTTATTGGCTTTGATATGGAGGCTGGAAGGTTAGATGAGAGTGTGCATCCCTTTACCACTAATTTTTCAAACAAGGATGTGAGGTTAACTACTCATTATTATGAAGGGGACTTGTTATCCTCATTATTTTCAACTATACATGAAGGCGGTCATGGAATTTATGAACAAGGAATAAGCGACAGTCTTTCAAGTACCTGGTTAGCTCAGGGAGCATCAATGGGAATACATGAATCCCAATCAAGATTTTATGAAAATATTATAGGAAGAAGCCGCGAGTTTTTAAGCTATCTATATACAAATAAGATAATAGAGTTATTTCCTGACTTAAAGAATGCTGATTTTGAAGATTTTTATAAGAGAGTCAATAAGGTTGAAACTTCTCTCATAAGAACTGAAGCAGATGAACTTACTTATTCCCTGCATGTAATAATAAGATATGAAATAGAAAAAGCTATATTTGATGAAGAGGTGTCTGTTGATGATTTGCCCCGAATCTGGAAAGAAAAGTATAAACAATATTTAGGTGTGACTCCTTCAAATGATTCAGAAGGAATATTACAGGATATGCACTGGTCAGATGGATCATTCGGATATTTTCCAAGTTATGCTTTGGGTAATATATATGGAGCACAACTTTTAAATGCCATGAAGAAAGATATTCCGGATTATAAGAAGATGCTTAGAGCCGGACATATTGGCGCTGTTACAAAATGGTTAAATGAAAATGTTCATATTCATGGAGCGGTGTATTCTCCGGCAGAACTCATAGAGAAGGTCACAGGGGAACAATTAAATTCAAAATATTTCATTGATTATCTGGAAGAAAAATATGGGCGAATATACCATGTATAAACATCGCTAACCTAAGCAAAATAATATATGTAATATAAGTCATAAGGAGCGATGATATGAATAAGCCTTATTTATCTGATATTAACGGAGAGATATGCCCTGAATTTTATCCAAGTTCAATGATGCCCTCCATAAGCATGAGAGAGATTTATTCCACCTGTAAAAATTGCATAAATTATAAAAAATGCAATTGCCTTAAGAATGCTCGCCCTTATATTACAATGATCATCAGAAATTAAGAAGGGAGAAGATCAATATGAGTTATGGTTCATTGCAAGAGTTAGGTGCTGTGGCAAGAAAATGTCCGGGGTATGATCCCATACAAAAAGGACCAGTATCATCTGGATCAGGAGCCAGTTGTCTCAACTGCGAAAATTATCAAGACCGCCAATGCGTTAAAGATTTGTATGATAAGGTGTTAGTTCAGGGTAAGGATTGGCAATAGAAGCTTTGATGAATTTTAACAATTATTAAGTTAAGTCAGAAATATTACTGGTGCAGTGATATTTCTTGACTTTTTAGCTATGTTCTTTTTGTTTTTTTATAAATAACACGAACATTATTATAAATTATAATTGTTTGGGGGGATAAAATGAATTTGTTAAAGTATCAGCAAAAACAAGAATTTAAGATAAATTTAATAATAAAAACATTGTTTTAAGTAATAAAAAGTAGTAAAATTAACAAATAAAATATTAAATCTTCAAATAAATAGTTATGTTTAATAATTGATAATTGATAATTTAAATTAATTATTTGTTTTTGTTTTTAAATGAATTATAAAAATAAAGGGGGCTTTTTTAAAATGTCAAGAGTATATAATTTTTCTGCAGGTCCTGCAGTATTACCTGTAGAGGTACTAAAAGAAGCAGCGGAGGAAATGTTAGAGTACAAAGATACTGGTATGTCAGTAATGGAAATGAGCCATCGTTCTAAAGCGTTCGAAGGAATTATAGGTGAAGCTGAACAAGATTTAAGAGAATTAATGAATATTCCAGATAATTATAAGGTATTATTCCTTCAAGGCGGAGCGTCACAACAATTTGCCATGATTCCTATGAATCTGATGAAAAACAGGGTAGCAGATCACATTAATACAGGACAATGGGCAAAAAAGGCTATTTCTGAAGGTAAGATATACGGAAAAATCAATGTTTTAGCTTCTTCTGAAGACAAGACTTTTTCATATATACCAGATGTAAAGAACTTAAAGATTTCTGACGATGCAGACTATGTTTACATATGTCATAACAATACAATTTATGGAACTAAATTCAATGAGTTGCCAGAAACAGGAGATAAACCTTTGGTTGCTGATATGTCTTCAGACATTTTATCTGAACCTGTAGACGTAAGCAAATATGGAGTTATTTTTGCTGGAGTTCAAAAGAATATAGGACCTGCAGGGGTTGTTGTTGTAATAATACGTGAAGACTTGATTACAGATGATGTATTACCAGGAACTCCTACAATGTTAAGATATAAGATACATGCAGATAATAATTCACTTTACAACACACCTCCGGCATATGGAATATACATCTGCGGAAAAGTGTTCAAATGGGTTAAGGAAAAGGGCGGCCTTGAAGCAATGAAGAAAATCAATGAAGAAAAGGCTGGAATATTATATGATTACCTTGATTCAAGCAAAATGTTCAAAGGAACAGTTGTTAAAAAAGACCGTTCATTAATGAATGTACCTTTTGTAACTGGTTCAGATGAATTAGATGCTAAATTTGTAAAAGAAGCTAAAGCTGCTGGATTTGAAAACTTAAAGGGGCACAGATCAGTAGGCGGAATGAGAGCAAGCATATACAATGCTATGCCAATTGAAGGTGTTAAAGCTTTAGTTGAATTCATGAAGAAATTTGAAGCAGAAAATTCAAAGTAAGATTTAAGGGGTGTAGTAATGTTTAAAATTAATTGCTTAAATCCAATAGCAAACATTGGATTAGATATATTCACTGATAAATATGAAAAGGTTGGTAATTTCCAGGATGCAGATGCAGTTTTGGTAAGAAGTGCAAGCGTTCATGAATTGGAGCTTCCAGAAAATTTAGAAGCTATTGCAAGAGCAGGAGCAGGTGTCAACAACATCCCTCTTGATAAATGTGCAGAGAAAGGTATAGTTGTATTCAACACTCCTGGAGCAAATGCAAATGGAGTTAAGGAATTGGTTATAGCTGGACTTCTTTTAGCTTCACGTGATGTAGTAGCAGGTGTTAACTGGGTTCAGACTGTTAAGGAAGATCCTGAAGTGGCTAAATTAGTTGAAAAGAACAAATCAAAATTTGCAGGTATCGAAATTAAAGGAAAGAAACTTGGAGTTGTAGGATTAGGAGCTATCGGTGTATTAGTTGCTAATGCTGCTAACAGATTAGGTATGGAAGTATACGGATATGATCCATTTATTTCTGTTGAAGCTGCTTGGAATCTTTCAAGAGATATCAAGCACATAAAGTCTTTAGATGAAATATACAGAGAATGTGATTTCATCACTGTTCATGTACCTTTAACTGATTCAACAAAAGGAATGTTCAATAAAGAAAGCTTCGCAATAATGAAAGAAGGAGTTAACATATTAAACTTCTCAAGAGATTCATTAGTTAATGATGATGACATGGTTGAAGCATTAGCATCAGGAAAAGTTCACAGATATGTAACTGACTTCCCAAATCAAAAGGTAGCAGGAGTTGAAGGAGTAATAGCTATTCCTCACTTGGGAGCTTCTACTGAAGAATCAGAAGATAACTGTGCAGTTATGGCAGTTAAAGAATTAATGGAATTCCTTGAAAATGGAAACATTAAGAATTCAGTAAACTATCCAAATTGCGATATGGGAGTTTGTACTGCAGTTGGACGTGTTGCAATCTGCCACAAGAACATACCTAATATGTTAAGCCAATTTACATCATCTTTTGCTAACGAAAATATCAACATTGAAGATATGATAAATAAGAGCAGAGGACAATGGGCTTACACTTTACTTGATATCGGATCAGCAGCTACAGAAGAAATAGTGAAGAAGATCAGAGCAATTGAGGGCGTTCTTAAAGTAAGAGTTATAAAATAAAGAAACTTTAAAGGGGACAAGTAAATTTGATCCCCTTGAGTTTTATTATGAGCAGATTAAGCATTTTTAATATCAGTCAGGAGGAATATTTATGGCAACTATAAAACCTTTTAAGTGCATTAGACCAAGGGAAGATGTCGCAAGCAGAGTAGCAGCACTTCCATATGATGTGTATAACCGTGAAGAGGCATTGGAAGAAGTATTGAAAGAGCCACTTTCATTTTTGAAGATCGACAGAGCTGAAACTCAATTTGACAAGGATTTTAATCCATATGACAAGAAAGTTTATGAAAAGGCAAGAGATATACTTAAGGAAATGAAAGAAGAAGGCATATTTGTAGAAGATGATAAGGAAACATACTACATATATGAGCTTACTATGAATGGACGTTCTCAATCAGGATTAGTTGGATGCGCTTCAATTGATGATTACCTGAATGATGTTATCAAAAAGCACGAAAAAACAAGGGAAGATAAAGAGCTAGACAGAATAAACCACGTTGATATCTGTAATGCTCAAACAGGACCAATTTTCCTGGCTTATCGTTCACAAGAAGTTATAAATAAAATTGTTGAAAAAGTTAAAAAAGAAGCTGCTTTATATGATTTTGTTTCTCCTGATGGGGTTAGACATGCGGTTTGGAAACTTGAAAATCAAGAAGATATAAAAGCTATAGCTGATGCTTTTGCGAAGATAGACAGTGTATATATCGCAGATGGTCACCACAGAACTGCTTCAGCAGTAAAGGTCGGACTAAAAAGAAGAGAAGAAAATCCGGGGTATACAGGAAACGAAGAATTTAACTTCTTCCTTTCAGTACTGTTCCCACATGACCAATTAATGATACTTGATTATAATCGTGTGGTAAAAGACTTGAACGGATATACTAAAGATGAATTCATAAATGAAGTTTCTAAAGTGTTTACTGTTGAAAAAATAGGCAAGGAGCCATATAAACCAGCAGAAAAGGCTACTTTCGGAATGTTCCTGGAAGATGACTGGTATAAGCTGACTGCAGGCAAGGAACTGCTTTCAAATGATCCAGTTCAGGGATTGGATGTGGCAATACTTGAAAATAACCTTCTTACACCAATATTGGGGATAAAAGATATCAGAACAGATAAAAGAATAGACTTCGTAGGGGGAATAAGAGGTCTTAAGGAACTTGAAAAGAGAGTAAACAGCGATATGAAGATTGCATTTTCAATGTATCCTACTTCAATAACAGAGTTATTTGCTGTTTCTGATGCAGATAAGTTAATGCCACCAAAATCTACATGGTTTGAGCCAAAGCTTAGAAGCGGATTATTCATTCACGAACTAACATAATTATTTGGGGTTAAAAATAAGCAATAAAATTAAAAAGCGGGCTAATTAATTTAGAGGCAAGTTAAGAATATTTCGTATTCTTGACTTGCCTTTTGGGTTTTTGTGAGTGTAACTCAATGGAATTATGTTGATGGGGATTCCATTTATGAAGTAAAATAAAACATATAAAGTAGAAAGATAACATCAGAGAGGGTTATATGGAAACAGATAAGTTGGTAAACAGAGAATTAGATGATGAAGGAAGCAATTTGCTAATAATAAAAAGGGCAAAAAGTAATGTTGCGAGAATGAGCACTTTCTCCAGGCTGTTGATTGCCATTGAATCCATTTTAGTAGTTGCTGATATAGTTTCTAACACTAATAACGTAAACAGGAGTTTTGACTTTGTATCATATCTCATAATGTATTTATTAATGATATTTACAAATATCTATATTTTACTTTTAACAAAAAAAATCAGGAATGTGGAGAATTATAGCCAGGTTAAAAAAATAGAAATTTTGGCCATAGTATATATTACATTTATTATGCTTTGGGGAAGTGTAGTCACATTGATGGACCAAAGACTTTACGGAAAATTAACTGTATATATGGTAAATGTAATAATGTGCTCTGTTACATATTATTTTGATTATAAAAAGATGTCTATACCGTATTGTTTTTCATTTTTAGTATTGGTAATCGGCCTTCCTTTTTTTCAGAAGTCAAGTGATGTTTTAATTGGACACTACATAAATATTGTAATTTTCATGGGGATAGCGTGGACAGCATCCAGGATTCTTTATTCGAATTATTGTGAAAATATTAAGAGTAATATATTGCTTTCAAAAGAAATAGAAGAAAATATATTGATGAATAGGAAGCTGCAGGAATTGAATTTCAAGCTTGAAAAACTTTCCCTGCTGGATGAATTGACCCAAATAAGCAACAGGAGAGGGGTCAATAAATATCTGGATTTTATATATGACTATGCTATAAAGAAAAAGTCCCTCACATCAGTTGCAATGATAGATATTGATAATTTTAAGAAATATAATGATAATTATGGACATACCATCGGAGACGAGGTTATTAGGAAAGTAGCTAAGGAAATTCGTTCTAAAGTCAGAGAATCCGTTGACTTTGCTGCAAGATATGGTGGAGAGGAGTTTTTATACATTGCAATGGAAACCTCACAGGAGGAAATGCATTCAATTGCAGAAGGTATAAGAAAGAAAATAGAAGACTTAAAAATTGAACACAGGTATTCTTATGTTAAGGAATATATCACAGTAAGCATTGGTATATCAACTGTAAAGGTTACTGCCAGGGAGGATATAGAGCTGGCAATTGTTCAGGCTGATGAAGCTTTATACAAGGCTAAGAACAACGGCAGAAACTGTGTTGAAAAATGTTGATTACATACTTTTGTTATTTAACAATAAATTCACATTAATTTGAATATCATAAGGGAAAAATAATATTCAAAATAGCAAGGAGTGTGAATTGAATGAAGAACATAAAGCGAAGTATAATCATAGGAGCGATTTCTGCTGCTATGAGCATCACAACAGGGACCAGTGCATTTGCAGAGGTTTTGTCAGATTCTGGCAGCAAAACTGTTGTGTTTAAGGATAGGTCTGAAAAGTTTAAGGAGACCCTTGACAAGTTAGTTAAGGAATCAAAGATTACTGAAGATCAGGAAAAAAAGATTCTGGCATATTTTAAGCAGAAGGATTCAGAAAGACAGGCTGAAAGGGAAAAAATTAAAAATATGACAGAAGAGCAAAGAGAAGCATATTTTAAAGCAAATCCAAGACAAAAAGGTGACTTCTTCAAGGAATTGGTTTCAAAGGGAATAATAAATGAAAGTCAGGCTCAGGAAATAATTAAAGTATTGCCTCATAGAAATCACCATTCACCAAAAGACGAACATCATGGAGGAAAGCCGAATAAAGAAAGTTTTCACTAAGGAACCTTATAGTACGGGTGTTTCAAAATATGACTTTGAAACACCCGTTTTTTAACTGCAGCCATTTGTTGAACCGCAAACTAAACAAAGAAAACAGGTACCAGTAAGAACTATCTGTTCACTTCCGCAATTATCACAGCGAACCTTATTGTATTTTTCAGAGATTGAGGGTTCAATGTTCAAGTCTGAAGTGCGTATCTTCTTAAGCTGTATTTCGAGGGTTTTTGCGTAATTAAGTAATTCATTATAGTTCATATCCTCTAGGGTCTTGATTTTTTTATTTGTTGAACAATTTAAAGGCTGAGAAACTTTAGAGCCATCCCGATATAAAGATATACATTTAACTCCAAGTTTCCAGGATTCTATGTGAATTCTTTCAAAATCCTCTATGGTCGTCCAAACTGGTAAATTAACGGTTTTGGAAATTGCTCCGGAGACAAATGGAGTTAAAGCACTAACCATCTTAACATGTCCCATGGGTTTGATATATCGATATCCTCCCAAAGCAATATTTGATGTATCAAATATTGCATAATGATTTTCTTTTAGATAAGGAGATCCTTCTATTTTTTCATTCTTATCAATGTAATCTAATATGGAATTTATTTCTTCTTTAGAATAATTTAAAGAATACAGAGCTTTCTCTATTGAATTATTAATGAGCTTAATACTTCCTCCTCCACTTAGTTTTTTGATTACAACATGTGAAAAGAAAGGTTCAATGGAGGTGGTCTCGCAATCCATGGCAAGAGAAATAGTTCCTGTTGGGGCAATTGCGCTTACCTGTGCATTTCTGTATCCAAACTTCACTCCATAAGCATAAGCAAGATTCCAGGACTTCTTTAAAATTTCCGACAAATCCTTAAAAGAGATTTTATCAAGAAGTAAGTGATCTGCCATTTGTGAAACATAGTTCAGGCCTTCAAAATCATCATTCAGAATACCTGCTGCCCGACCATGATTTTTTATTACTTTAAGCATATGTTTTTTATTTATATCAAACTTATTAAAGGGCCCCTTTTTTTGTGCCATTAGCGAGGAAACGTAATATGACCAGCCAGTAATTATACCCATAAGGGAAGTGGATATTGCCCGCCCTTCATCACTGTCGTAAGGAATTCCCATGGACATTAATGTTGCTCCAAGGTTTGTGATTCCCAGGCCTGTAGGTCTGAACATATATGATTTTCTGGCAATTTCTTCTGTGGGAAACTGGCCCATATATATTGTGGTATCTAATACAATTTGAATTAAACATATCAAGTGAGTTAAGGCTTCTAAATCAAATTTTCTGGTAAGATCAGTATAGAATTTTCTTATGTTTATGCTTGCCAGATTGCAGGCAGTATCATCAAGAAAATGATATTCAGAACAGGGATTAGAAGCATTGATTCTGTTATGTTTTTCTCCTGAAACTCCATCTTCTCCAGATGGACAAGTATGCCAAGCATTAATGGTATCATCAAATTGAGGAGATGGGTCACCGCAGCTCCAGGCACTTTTGTTAAAGGTATTCCATAAGCTGCGGATAGATACTTCAGTATTTACTGAAGAACTTTTCCTCCCCTTCAGAATAATGCCTTCATCAATGCCTGATGTGACTTTTTTCATGAATTCATCAGAAAATCTTACAGAATTATTTGCATTTTGACCAGAGACAGTTTCATAAGCTTCCCCTTCAAAGGTTGTATCATAACCCATCTTGCCAAGGGCCCTTACTTTGTCCTCTTCCTCAGCTTTCCAAGTGATAAATTTCATAATTTCAGGATGATCATAATTTAAAGACACCATTTTTGCAGATCTTCTTGTTGTACCTCCAGATTTAACAGCACCTGCATTTCTGTCAAAAACCTTTAAAAAAGATAATAAGCCAGATGATTTTCCTCCATCAGATAAAGGCTCGCCAACAGCCCGTATATTTGAAAAGTTAGTGCCGGTTCCGGAGCCTTGCCTGAAAATAATGGTTTCTATGGTTAACAGGTCTGAAATTGAATTTTTGCCTAAAAGACTGTCTTCTATGCTGTTTATAAAGCATGCAGAGCCTTGAGTTCTGGTATAGCAATCTTGAGACTTTACTGCTTTATTTAATTTGCTGTCGTAATAAAAATGTCCTTGAGGTTCTCTATCTATGCCGTAGGATAATTTTAAACCTGTGTTAAACCATTGGGGAGAGTTGGGTGACCACCTTTGAGAAAGAATTCCGTAGGCTAATTCATCATAAAAGATATTTCGGTTAGCTTCTGAAATCAAACCCTGTTCAACTGCATAAACAGTCCAAAAGTTAACCATTCTGTGGGTTATCTCTTTCATGCTTCTTTCATAACCATAGTCATTTGGAACACCTGTTTTTCTGAAGTATTTGCTGGCGATTATATTACAGGCATTTTGAGAATAGAATTCAGGAAATTCAAGGTTACTCCTGGAGAATATAATCCTGTTGGTTTTATAGTCTTTTATTTCAACATTTACAACTTTCCAGGAAAAGAGATCGAACACTGTTTTATCTGAATTCTCAAGTTCTTTTGTAAAATAGCGGGTTATAAGTTTATCTAAAATATCCACCAGGATACCTCCTTTTACCTTTATTATAATTATTTTAACACATATGAATGAAACTTATGAAAAGGTTTTTGATGGCTGGTGAAGACAGAGAATTAGCGGATGATGTTACTGATACCCATGATGAAAATGGTTTATATAACAGTTTCGAAGTTAAATATTTTTATTAAAAAATTAAACAATTTATGAGGAAGATGTAAAAAAAGAGGATAAATGATGAGAAATTTGTTGATTACGGGTCAAGATACTATATAATAGTAAATTGTACTGAAAAAATTCAAAGATTTTTATATGTAATTTATAAATTGTTAAGGTTGGTCCTTAAGGAGGATTTTATGAACATTTGGAAAAAGAAAACTCCTGAACAAATGCTTGAAGGAGTTAAAAAATCAGGTTTGAAAAAAAATTTAAAAGCTAGAGATATAGCTGCGCTTGGTATAGGTGCAGTTGTAGGGGTAGGAATATTTGTAGCTACAGGGGAAGGAGCCCATATGGCAGGCCCTGCAATCATTATTTCTTTTATATTGGCAGCGGTTGTAGCCTGTTTGTGCGGACTTTCCTATTCAGAACTGGCAACCATGTTTCCTGTAGCAGGAAGTACATACTCTTATGCATATATAGCCTTTGGGGAAATCATTGCAATGATAATAGGATGGTGTCTGACTGCGGAATATTTAGTTGCCTGTAGTGCAGTAGCATCAGGATGGTCAGGAACTTTTCTTGGAATTCTGAAGAATATAGGAATCTCCCTGCCCAAGTATATAACAGCATCACCAGCCAAAGGTGGAATAGTAGATCTGCCTGCAATACTTATAATAGCAGTCATAACAACATTGCTTTGCTATGGAATGAAAGAAAGTGCAAGACTAAATAATTTAATGGTTGGAATAAAGATTTTTATAATTCTTTTATTTATTACTTTAGGATTTTCGCATATTGATATGGCAAACTACAGACCTTTTAATCCGTTTGGATGGAAAGGAATATTTGCCGGAACTGCAACTATATTCTTTTCTTATATAGGCTTTGATGCTGTATCAACAGCAGCAGAAGAGGCTGAGAATCCTAAAAAAGATATTCCATTAGGATTAATAATGTGTCTTGCCACTGTTAGTTTTTTATATATTTCAGTAGCTTTTGTTCTTACCGGTATGGTTCCCTTTAAGGAAATTATTTCTGAAAATGCAGTTCCAGGTGCATTAGCTAGAGTGGGAATAAATTGGGGCTCTGCATTAATAGGAACGGGAGCAATTATAGGAATGATATCAACAATGCTGGCAGTATTATATGGACAAGTAAGAGTATTTATGGTTATGTCAAGAGACGGGCTTATCCCTAAAATGTTCT
The DNA here is from genome assembly GCA_040217795.1 of Clostridiaceae bacterium. Taxonomy (GTDB): domain Bacteria; phylum Bacillota; class Clostridia; order Clostridiales; family Clostridiaceae; genus Clostridium_T. The sequence goes on along the minus strand of JBEHWK010000029.1, from coordinate 6,514 downwards.
CGAAGGTTCATCCAGAACATAAAACTCCATATATATCTACAATAATAACCGGGACAGCAGCAGCAATTATATCAGGTTTCTTACCACTTGATATTATTGTACAGTTCTTGAGTATAGGAACCTTACTAGGATTTATAGTTGTATCATTGGCGGTAATAACTCTTAGAAAGACACTGCCACAATTTAAAAGAGTGTTTAAATGTCCTGGCGTGCCATTTACTCCTATAGTTACCGTAATTAGTTGCATAGTTTTATTATTAAGATTACAGCTTAAGACCTGGATTGGTTTTATGGTGTGGTTGTTGATAGGATTGGCTGTATACTTTACATATGGCAGAAAGCACAGCCTGCTTCAGAAAAATATTAATAACTCTGAGAATTTAACAGATAATACGGATATTTTTGAGGAAGATAAGGAAGAAGCAGTCTAAAAATCCTGCAGGAATTTCTTTTTAGAAGCTCATTTAAAAATACATCTTATATTTTTAAATGAGCTTTTTTCTATGTCTTTGCTTATATAATTGTTATGTCGCTGGCCTTGAGACTTATAAAAAACACAGCTTTCACATAATTACATTAAAATATTTACATAGTTTTATGATAAAATAAATTTAAAGTCAAATTAATTAAGTGAGAGGTGATATGCTTGGGGAGAAGAGTGTATCTTGTAGAGGATGAAAAAAGTCTGAACGTTTTATTGGAAAAATATCTTCAGAGAGAAGGGTATGAAGTTACAACCTTTTCAGATGGAAATTCTGCAATAGAAAGAATTGGAGATGAGCCGGATCTTTGGATACTGGATATCATGCTTCCGGACATAGATGGGTATGAAATAATTAAAGCTGTAAAAAATCATAATAAGAATACCCCTGTAATATTCATGTCTGCAAGGAATGAGGAATTAGACAGAGTTGTGGGATTGGAATTGGGCAGTGATGATTATCTGTCAAAACCATTTCTACCAAGAGAGTTGGTCATAAGAACAAATAAGTTGATTGAAAGAATATACGGACACCAGGCTAAGAATGAAGAAGACAGAATGATTGTTATTGGAGATTATAAAATCAGTAATAGACAGAAGGCAGTTTTCATAGAAGACGTTGAAATTCAGCTGACAAAGATGGAGTTTGAGCTGCTGAATTATTTGGCTGAAAATAAAAATAATGTAATTTCAAGAGAACAAATCCTGACCAGGGTTTGGGGTGAAGACTATTTTGGTTCGGACAGGGTTGTAGATGATACCATAAGGAGATTGAGAAAAAAAGTGGATAAACTTAATATTGAAACTGTTTATGGATACGGATATAAGCTGGTGCAAAAATCATGAAGTTAGAAAAATTAAAAACCCAGCTTAGAAGATTATTCAGGTTCAGATCCCTGACAATGAGGATATGGACTACATTTACAGCTGTAATCTTAATTATAATATGCAGCACGTCTTTTTTATATCTGGTTGCATATAGAAAAGTTAACGAAAATGCTAAAATTGAGGACTTGAAGGTAGCACATGATATATTGCTGAACAGCGACAATTATACCCCCCCAAGCAGGTTTGACGAACTGAAAAATCTTAAGGGCAGTGATAATTTTATTGCAATTGTTAGTGACAGCAGCATTGCAATATCTGAATTAAGTAAAATTAAAGATGTGCATCCTCCGGATTCCGGTAACGGGACTTTTGACAGAATAGATCTGAAAAAGTGGATGCTGAGCTATGTGGGGAAGAGTAGTGTATATGAAAGTGTCTATACAGGGACATATAAAAATCAGAAATTTATTTTTATTATAAGTTCAATAGAAACACAGGGAGCAGATAAAGCCTACCTGGTTTCTTTCACACCAGATTTTCAGGATTATAATTTGTTGTATACAGTTATTGTAATAGGTTTAGTTTTTATAGCAATAGGTTTTTTGACAGCAAAGGTAGTGGCTAATTATATTTCAAAACCTCTTAAGGTTCTTGAGAAGCATACTGAGAGAATAGCGCATAAGGATTGGAAAGAACCCATAATAATAAAAAATGAAGATGAGATTGGCAGACTGGCTGAAGCTATGAACCGTATGCAGAAACAGCTTAAGACTGCAGACCAGGAAGAAAAGATGTTTTTACAGAGTATTTCTCATGATTTAAAGACTCCGGTAATGGTAATTATGAGCCATGCAGATGCTATAATTGATGGGGTCTATATAGAATCAGTAGAGAAAACTGCAGAAATAATAAGGGATGAAGCAGTTGGGTTGCAGAAAAAAATAAAACAGCTTTTATATTTAAACACTTTGGATTATGTTTTAGGAAATACAGCAGAAAAATCTAAATTTGCTTTAAGTGAGTTGCTTATACATATTATCAGCAGATTAGAAGTTGTGAATAGCAAAATTGAGTGGATTTTAGATATTGATCCTGTAAATATAGAGGGAAACAAGGAAAAGATGAAAGTTGCAATTGAGAATATTCTTGAAAATGGGTTAAGATATGCAAAAACTAAGATTTGTGTAACCCTCAGGGAGGAAAATTCATTTGCAGTTCTGGAGATATATAATGATGGTCCCAATATTCCAGAGGAGAGCATAGGTCATATTTTCGAAAATCTCTACAAGGATAAGACTGGAAATTTCGGGCTAGGGCTAGCTATATCCAAGAAAATTATTGATTTCCATGATGGTGAGATAGAAGCTGCTAACAGAGAAAATGGAGTAAGCTTCATAATAAAATATCCAATACAAAAATAAAAGACCGCCTGAAAGTATGGAGCAGATCATATTTTCAGGCGGATTATTTTATTAAATAATTTATATAACACAAAAATCACATAAATATTTGATATTAGCACTACAATTGATGACCATAATTGAAACAAGGTAATAAGTTGAAGGGTGTGGTAAAGATGTCGCATGAAATTATCTATTCAGTAATAGTACCATTATTCAATGAAGAGTTGGTTATCGATGAGAGCTACAGAAGATTAAAAGAAGTTATGGACTGCACTAAGGAAAGATATGAAATTGTCTTTATAAATGACGGAAGCGCCGATGAAACAAAGTCAAAAGCATTAGGAATACGTGAAAGGGATGAAAATATAAAGCTTATAAACTTTTCACGTAACTTTGGACATCAGGCAGCAATAACTGCAGGAATGGAGGCAGCTCTTGGGAAAGCAATAATTGTAATTGATGCTGATTTGCAGGATCCTCCGGAAGTAATGCTCAAAATGATAAGAAAGTGGAAGGAAGGATATGAAGTAGTATATGGCAAGAGAACTAGGAGAGAAGGGGAGTCATTTTTTAAAAAATTTACTGCAAAGATGTTTTACAGAGCCCTGCAAAGCATGTCTAGTATAGATATACCCGTTGACACAGGAGACTTCAGGCTTATAGACAGAAAGGTATGTGACGCATTAAAGTTGCTTCCAGAGAAAAACAGATATGTAAGGGGGCTTGTAAGTTGGGTGGGATACAAACAAACCTTTGTAGAATTTGTAAGGCAGGAAAGATTTGCAGGGGAAACAAAGTATCCTTTGAAGAAAATGATAAAGCTTGCCATTGACGGGATTACATCCATGTCCTACAAACCTCTCTCAATAGCTGGATATTTTGGAGTAATCACATTATTCCTGGGAGTTGTTTCTTTTATAGTAAACATCATTAAGGACCTGACTGAAAAATTAGATCTTTTAAATTTGGGTATGGTACTCTCAATTAACTTAATAATGTTTGGAATAGTTCTTTGCTTCATGGGTATTATGGGACAATATATAGGCAGAATCTTTGATGAGAGCAAAGAAAGGCCTGTATATATAATTGAAAGCACCAGTAATTACAGAAATGTTAATAATGATTATGAAATCAGGAAAATAGGAAATCATCAATAGCAATTTTAAATGGGGGAGATGAAATGAAAAAGATAAAGATCACCAAGGAAAGTATTGCAATATTATTGGTATTAATAGTTTCTGCAGTATTGAACTTTGCAAATTTAAGCATAGAAGGATATGCAAATGAGTATTATGCTGCAGGTGTAAAGAGCATGACCATGAGCCTGAAAAACTTCTTTTTTGTGTCCTTTGACCCAGCGGGGTTTGTAAGCATTGATAAACCGCCATTAGGTTTTATGATTCAGGCAATATCCGCTAAAATATTCGGATACAGCGGGGTCAGCATACTATTGCCTCAGGCTTTGGCTGGAGTTTTATCGGTATGGGTAATATACCGTATTGTTAAAAGATCTTTTGGCAGTATTGCTGGAATTATTTCTGCCTTATGTCTTGCCGTTACACCAATTTTTGTTGCAGATAGCAGGAATAACACAATAGATAACCTTTTAGTATTAACCTTATTATTAGCATGCTGGGCACTTTCTGTTGCTGCGGAAAAAGGAAAATTAAAATACCTTATATTAAGCTTGTTCCTTGTAGGGGTAGGCTTTAACATAAAAATGCTTCAGGCATATATGATAGTGCCAGCGATATATATAACATATCTGCTTGCTTCATCAATTTCCATAAAGAAGAGACTTGGTCATCTGGTAATAGGTACAGTAGTTCTTTTAATAACATCGCTGTCCTGGGCATTTATAGTAGGATTAGTGCCAGCAGCAAACAGGCCCTTTGTAGGAAGCAGTACTAATAATACGGTAATGGAGCTTATCGTTGGCTGGAACGGATTAAGCAGGCTGGGACTAGGAAGCAATTCGTCAATGCCAGGCGGGAACAGGCAAATGAACAGCAACGTTGAATTTGCAAAGGGAGCTCCGGATGGGACTTCAGGAGCAGCTGGAAATCAAAATGACCAGAATACTCCACCTCAGAACCAGAATACCCCACCTCAGGATGGATACAGATCAGATAGGATGCATGGTGAACCTCCAAGCGGCACGATGGGTGGTCAAGGTGGTTTTGGACAAGGAAATGGAAGTGGGCAGACTGGAAATATGGGTGGAGCCCAAGGTGCAGGAATAACAAGGTTATTCTCCAATAACAGCCTCTCAGATCAGATAGTATGGATGCTGCCTCTTGCTATATTAGGTATTATAGCAGCGGCCATAAAGGAAAAACTTAGAGTAGTTTTAGACAACAGGAAAAAACAAGCAATAGTATTGTGGGCTGCCTGGTTGATACCAGTATTCTTATACTTCAGTTTCACAACAGGATTATTCCATCCATATTATTTAACTATGCTTGCACCTCCGATTGCAGCTCTTGCAGGAATCGGAATCGCATCAATGTGGGAAATGTATAAGGAAGGCGGATGGAAGTCATGGCTCCTGCCAGGATCACTTATTGTCAGTGGAGCAGTGCAATTGCTGATTTTATCATACTACTATAATACATCAGTTATTACAAAGTACTTAATAATAGCTGTAGCAGTATTATGTTTTGGTGCTTCAATATTCCTGGGAATATTAAATTTCAAAAAGAATGATAACATCAAAGTCAAAAAGCCATTGGTAGCTATTGCATTGGCAGGGATTCTGGCAACACCGGCAGTTTGGTCAGGTACAACAATGTTCTATAAGATATCAGGAACCTTCCCTTCAGCAGGATTAAGCCTTATAACCGGAAATGGACAGGGAATGGGAGGAAAATTCGGATCATCAAGCAGTTCAGATACCAGCATTCAAAAGCTTGTTGCATACTTAAAAGCTAATTGTACTACAGAAAAATATTTAGTAGCAGTACAATCTGCCACTGGAACAGCATCAAGCGTAATAATACAGACAGGAGAATCTGTAATGACCCTTGGCGGTTTCAGCGGTTCTGACAAAATAATTACATTAGATCAATTCAAGCAGCTTGTAAGTGAAGGACAACTCAGATATGTAATCACCGGAGGGCAAGGAGGAAGCAGTGAAATAATGACTTGGGTTAAGGAAAATGGAACACTGGTTTCTCAAAGTGAATGGAGTGGATCTGAAACTTCAAGTACACAGACAAGTGACAGTTCATCTTCTCAAAATAGTGGAAAGGGAGGAATGGACAGAGGAAATCAATCAATAGAATTATATGATTTAAAGGCTCAGTAGACCTTAAGCCATATATGGACAGTTATACAGGAATATAAACAAACAACGATATTTCAATAAAAAAGAGCTCTCAGAGCTCTTTTTTTATTCATGGTTGTAATGAAAAAGAATTATTTCAGTCAAGATTCAAAAAATTAAAAAAAAATACATTAAAAGTTCATATAAAAGTAGTATAATAATTATTAGATGGAAATAAGAGGGGGATGCATATGAATAAAATAAAACTGATTCAGTTGTTTGCAGTAACTGCTGCAGCTTCAACAAGCATAGGCGTTTCAACTCAGGTGGCTTATGCCGACGTAAATACAACAAGTTTAGCAATTAAGACACAACAGCAGGTAAGAAAAGGACTGGTCACTAATGTAAGCACAAATCTGAGAATACGAGAAGGTGCAGGGACTGAATATAAAATTATTGGATACTTAGTTAATGGACAAACTATTGAGATAATAGGAGAGACAGGGAATTGGTATAATATTAAATATAATAATATAA
>JBEHWK010000028.1:0-28850 GCA_040217795.1 Clostridiaceae bacterium | reverse complement strand
TGGTATCCCAATATAATATAATTCCGGAGTCTAAAGCCTATATACAATCTAAAGGAGTTATAAATCTCTATGTTATAGGCGGTACAGGCGTCATTTCCAGCAGCCTTATAAATTCCATCAGAGGGTATTGATTTCGGGAATTTTTTTAGAAAGAGGGGATAATATGTTGAAAAAATTTAAACTTACCATTTCTGTTTTTCTTATTCCACTGCTGTTGATTGTACTTTTTGCAGTTCCTGCACCAGTATCAGCTGCATCACCGTCTCAGCTTGTTTACTCAAAAAGCACACCCTATAAAGCTATCGCTCTTACATTTGATGGCTGCACCGACATTTCAAAATTCACTTCAATAGTTAATACGCTTAAAGCCAACAATATCAAGGCCACCTTTTTCCCTATAGCAAAATATGCCGAAAATTCCGCAGTACCTTTAAAAGCGGCTTTCAATAACGGAAATGAGATCGGTAACCACACCTACTCCCATCCGTACCTGACAACTTTGAGTTATGATGCTATAAGGTCTGAAATAAGTTCTGCCGGCGCAGCCATAGAGTCAGTAACCGGAGAATTCCCGACTTTGTTCAGACCTCCATATTTTGATTACAATTCAACTGTTCTTCAGGCTGCAGGTGATGAAGGCTACAGCAAAACAATCATATGCTCAATTGATCCAATTGACTGGAATGGCAAACCTGCAGCAGAAGTGACATCCATAGTGCTTAACAAAGCTGCTCCGGGCGCTATTGTACTTTTACACACAGATAGCGTCAGCAATACATCATCAGCCCTTCAGAATATAATAGACGGCCTTAGAGCTAAGGGATACTGTTTTTTAACTGTATCACAGCTTCTTGATTATTATCCTTCAATAACACCTGTCCGCTATGGGGGCTTAGACCGATTCGAAACAGCTGTAAAGGTAAGTCAGGGAGGATGGTCAAACTCCGATAATGTCATTCTGGTTAATGGCCTTGATTTCCCTGATGCAATGGCCGGAGTTCCATTGGCATATATCAAAAATGCACCGATTCTCCTTACTTATGCAACAACCCTTCCGAGTTCCACCATGAATGAAATATCAAGACTTGGTGCAAAAAATATTTATATTCTGGGCGGTTCGGGAGTTGTTTCAGATACCATTGCATCGGACCTTACCGGTAAGGGCTACAATGTATTCCGATATTCAGGCGCCGACAGGTTTGAAACTGCAACTGATGCGGCAACACAGGTATTAGATTCAAGTTCAAGTAAAACCGCTGTCATTGCAACTGCATACAACTATCCTGATGCGCTTTCAATCAGTCCATATGCCGCCATGAATAAATTTCCGATTCTGTATACAGAACAATCCATACTCACACCGACGACAAAAAATTTTCTGGCTGAAAAAGGAATAACAAAAGTAATAATACCTGGACTATATGGTGCTGTATCACTAAGTGTTGAAAACGAACTGAAATCAATGGGTATTACCATCCAAAGAACAGGGGGTTCCGACAGATACTCCACATCCTTCAATATAGCCAATACTTTCGCCTCCAGTTTCGGAAATGATGTCATAATTGCCACCGGAGAAGATTTCCCTGATGCACTTTCCGGAGGCGCTCTTGCAGCAAAGAAGGGCATACCGATCCTTCTGGTTTATAATAATTATATAATTCCTCAATCTGAAGCCTATATCCACACCAATGAGACTCTGAATCTCTATGTTGTAGGCGGCACAGGGGTCATTTCCAATAATCTGATCAATGATATAATGAACAATTAAATAAAAAATGGAGATTCTTAAATAAGAATCTCCATTTTTTACAGTATTTTCACCGGATTAAAATCAATGTAGTCGCATGAGGTCATGATGTACTCTATGCCGTCATTCTCCCCGTTCAGAACATTTGCCAGGGCAGGGCCGTGAAGGTGTCCATAAACAACCCTGGTGACTCCATACTCCTTAAAAAGGTCCACAAAGCCGGATGGTGCCAGCTTTTCATTTGTAGGCGGATAGTGCATCATGCAGATAAACTTTTCATATCCGGCTTTTTTTGCAGCATCCAGGGACAACCTGAATCTGTTCAGTTCCCTGTTGTAAATTTTCCCATCCTTAAGTGTAAACTTATCGCTTCCCGGACATATCCATCCTCTTGAACCGCAGATTGCCCAGTCTTCGTAGGTGAAAAAATTATTCTGCATGAAATTCATGTTTTCAAATAAGGAATTTAATTTGGTTATGCTTCCCCACCAGTAATCATGATTGCCCTTTACGATAATCTTTCTTCCCGGCAGGCTGCTTATCCAGCCCAGGTCCTCCATGCTCTCGTCATGCTTCATTGACCAGGATATATCTCCTGCAATAAGCACAGTATCCTCAGGATTGATATTCCTTATCCAGTTTTCTTTTATTTTTTCTTCATGCCCCTCCCATTTTTCCCCGAAGATGCCCATAGGCTTATCTGCAGTAAATGAGAGGTGCAGGTCTGATATAGCGTATAATGCCATTTATTATCACCTTTAATGATTATTATAAAATTAACTCTTATTCAAGAACGATTCTGTTGTAGTTCTTCTTACCTCTTTTTATAAGAGCTGCTCCGTCAACCATATCTGTTTCCATGAATTCTCTTTTGAAATCAGTAACCTTTTCTCCGTTAAGGGTAAGGCCTCCCTGATCAACCAGTCTTCTTCCCTCTTTCTTTGAAGGGATGATTGAAGTTTCAACAAGAACATCCATTAAAGCTTTTCCGAAAACTTCTTTTGTAACTGAAACTGTCGGAACGTTGCTTAAATCCTGGCCGCCGCCGAATAATGCTTCTGATGCTTCCTGAGCTTTTTTAGCTTCCTCTTCACCGTGTACAAGTTTAGTGATTTCAAAAGCCAATATTTTCTTAGCCTGGTTTATTTCCGCATCCTGTAATGCTGATAGTCTTCTTACTTCATCCATAGGAAGGAATGTAAGAAGGGCAAGACATTTGCTTACGTCTGCATCAGCTATATTTCTCCAATATTGATAGAAATCGTATGGAGAAGTCTTTTCAGGGTCAAGCCATAGAGCTCCGCCTACAGTTTTCCCCATCTTCTGTCCTTCACTGTTAGTCAGAAGCGTACAAGTCATTGCATAGGACTCCCCTGCTCCTTTTTTCCTTATAAGTTCAACTCCGGCAATCATGTTAGACCATTGGTCGTCTCCCCCAAGCTGCATCTTGCATCCGTATTCCTTATTCAATACGTAGAAGTCGTATCCCTGCATAAGCATGTAGTTGAATTCAAGGAAGGATAATCCCTTTTCAAGCCTTTGCTTGAAGCACTCTGCTGAAAGCATTCTGTTAACGGAAAAATGCGTTCCTATTTCTCTTAAGAAATCTACATAATTTAAGTTAAGAAGCCAGTCAGCGTTATTCACCAATAAAGCTTTTCCATCTGAAAAATCGATGAACTTTTCCATCTGAACCTTCATTTTATCCACGTTGTTCTGAATCTGCTCCTTTGTAAGCATAGCTCTCATGTCAGTTTTTCCGCTTGGATCTCCTACCATTGCAGTTCCGCCGCCTAAAAGAGCTATCGGTCTGTGCCCTGCCTTCTGCATATGAGCCATGAACATCATTGCGATAAAATGTCCTACATGCAGTGAATCAGCAGTAGGGTCAAATCCTATATAAAAAGTTATCTTTTCTTTCTCCAATAAATTTCTGGTTTCCTCTTCATGGGTGAATTGTTTTATGTACCCACGCTCCATTAACTCGTCTAAAACAGTCGCCATATTACTCCTCCTAATTTAATGCAAATATACTATTAGTATAGTTATAAATGGTGATTTAATCAACCGTAAATAAAAAAAGCCCTGAAATCAGGGCTTATATATCACAAGAAATTGTTTTCAAATTTAACTGTAGCTGTATTGTCTTATAAAAGACGGAACCTCTTCGCATTTATGATTTAAGTTTATATAGAACTTAATTCCATACCTCCCGCTTAAATTCTCAATTTTTTTAAGTAGTGTTTCTGCTCCCATGAGACCTGTTCCCCTTACTACATTAGACAGACCGTCTACATAAATATACTCAATGTCATAATTTTCCGAAATCAAACCGCATAAAAATCCGTAAAAACTTTCGTAATCCTTCAATTGGAAATCATCTGTGGCTACAAACCTGATTTTTTTGTCAAGTTGAAGCATTGTCCTGTTGTCATCGTCGATAAATACTGAATCTCCTTTTGACCTTTCTAAATTATCATTTGCCAAATTAATAAGATTCTTGGTTTTTCCTGATCCTCTTTCACTGCAAAATAAATGAACCATTCTTACCACCCCTTATATTTATTTAACTAATATTTATTTAAATAGAGATTAGATTTTATCCCATCCCTATTTTTTGCAAATTGATTTACCCGGAAAAATAACCTTAAAAACGTCTTCATTTAATGAGTTGATAAATCTTACTTTTCCCTTTCCTAAAAAGACGCTCTTCATAATCGCGAAACCGTTTCCAGTCTGCAGAAAACGTTCTTTGTCATCCAGTGTGATTACCTTCTCGTAAAGCCAGGCATTCCTTCTAAAATATCTGAAATTGTCCTTGGGAATGGCTGGATATGTAATTGCTCCCGGGCTTACTACCATTATTGAGCTGCACCCTATGGTGATTTCTATTCCCCTGTTCATCATGGTGTAGTCCCTGTACAGCACCGCATTTCTTAATGCCTCAAAGACAGGCATCCTGGGGTACTGCTTTGGTAACAGCTCAGTTATTTTTTTCTCACACTTATCTATTATATCAATAAGTTTTCCGTCATATACCATAAGTTTATCGCTGGTACCTTTTTCTAATAATATTATTGTAATATTATTATTTGGCATATACAAGCTATTTATGTCCGAAAATACCAGTAATCCCCCCATAGTACAGAAATATTTCCCTGATTCTCTGTCCTGGGCTATAATAGATGCACTTTCCATGAGAAAAATCTTATTTTCTTCAGTAAACTGAATTCCTTTTCTTTTAAAATACTTCGCTACTGTTTCCATATTTAAAGCTTCAATGCTGCTTCTGATTATCGGACATGTTTCCAATATCAAATCCAGATTCTCATGAAAGGATGAAATCAATTCTTCCTTCCTCATAAAATCATTTGTTGAACCCCTTCGTATGTAAAAGGCTCCCGTTTCCCTGATCTGATAAGGCTTCTGCCCTCCGTCATAGATGGTTATCACCCCGATTTCCTTCTGGTCCAGGGATATGAAATCAATCTTTATAGGAATAGGGGGTTCGCATCTTGTGGCTATAATCTGCTGCACCTGTTCTTCAGTAAAGGTGAACTGCTCCTGAATACCTAACAGAACCTTGGTTTTATCCTCAACCCCTACAATCAGGTAGCCCCTGCCCCCTTTGGAATTCGCCATAGCGCAAATGTCTTTTGCGAGCTCTTTCTTCCCGTATTCGGTATGTACATCTATTTTCTGTTTAAAGTCTAATTTAATACCCTCTTCTTCACCCAGAAGAGTCAGTAACTTTTTTCTATCCATACCTTAACTCTTCCCCTTATATGTTTCTTATATTCATTATATTATACACCACAAGACTTTTATACAAAAAATTTTTTAAAATTTAAAGCTTGCAAAAGCACCTTATCCATACGGCTTTTTACAAGCTTCAGATTAATTACTGTTATCTGTAATTTGTAAATTGTACTGCTATACCAAAATCCTTGTTTTTCACAAGTTCAATGACAGCCTGAAGGTCATCCTTGTTCTTTCCTGTGATTCTCAGCTGGTCATCCAGAATCTGAGCCTGAACCTTTATTTTTGATTCCTTTATGGCTGCTGAAATCTCCTTTGCCTTTTCCTTGGAGATTCCGTTTACAATCTTTCCTGTAACTTTAACTGAGCCAAGACTTCCTGTATCAATCTTTCCGAAATCTATAGCTTTTGGGGAAACACCCCTCTTAACCAGTTTACCCTTTAATATCTCTATTGATGTATTTAATTTATATTCATCCTCAGAAGTTATCTTCACTTCTTCCTTCAATAAGTCTATAGCTGTCTTGCTGCCCTTGAAATCATATCTCTGCGATATTTCTTTCACAGCCTGGTTTACTGCATTGTCTACCTCCTGATGATTTACCTGGGATACAATATCAAATGAATAGCTGCTTGCCATGGTCATTCTCCTTTCCTTTATAAATACTTTATACTTATAAGTTTAAAATATTTATGCTGAAGAATCAAGCATTACAGGGTATTCTTAGCCTTTGAGGCACCTTTTATATCCATATCAACATCTATTATAAGATCTGTGTTTTTCATTGCATTCGGAATATTCTGGCCGGGATACTTCTTTTCCAGCCTGTTCTGGATTTCAAAAATGTCTATGTTAAGTTTCTTGTATTTATCAAAAACCCTGTTCAGGTGGCTCCTCATGTTCTCCTTTTCTTTGTTTTTCATTATTTCAACCTTTTCCTGATCTACTATAAGTTTCTGCTGGGATTCTGCAATAGAGGTTGTGAGATCAATTTTCTTGTACAGCTTAACCCTGCTTCCGTCATACTGCACATCAGTTGTAGTTCTGCTGTTCAGGATTTCAAGGGTTGTGAAGGAATCCTGATCTTCAGGATTGGGCACCTCCAGAGTTCCGGATTTCACCTTGTCTCTCAGGAAATTGTAGCTTAATCCCTCATCAGGGCTCATCTGCTCTATCATTTTATCTTCCCTGAAAATCCCTGCTCCGGACAGCTCCAGCTTCTTTCCTGTAGCATTTTCCTTGAATCTTAGTCCTCCCATTATGGAAATTTTGCTTCCTGTCAGTCTCTCTACAAGGAAATCATTAGTATTGTTATATACAACCTGAGGGGTGGACTTCATCTTCTGAACCAGTTCATGCAGGTAAAATCCCAGATATTCCTCATCATTATCCGAGAACTTCACAAGGGCATCCACTGACCCGAAGTATATGAACATGTTCGGCTTAACCAGCAGCTCCTGGTTTCTGTTAATAAGGTCTATGTAGTTTCTTATGCCCTTTCTTGCAGCATCCTCAGTAAAAATATATGCTCTGTTCTGGGTGAAATCCACTTTGAAGGATGAACTTCTTCCCACATCCCTTATTGCCTCAAGAAGGGTTTTCCCTCTTCCCGTGTACGAAACCCTCTTACCCTTGTCTGAGCTTTCATTTGCACTTCTGAAGGGTCTTATGCATTCAAGGTAAATAACCACATTGTCCAGGGGATCCCTGTCAAGTATGGCGGAGGTCACAAAAGTGACCTTATTTATATCCCGGTAATTGTAGCATCCGGAGAGCAATGTTGAAAGGATGCATAATATAAGGAGTTTCGCTGTCTTTTTCATACTGAGCCCTGCTCCCTAAAATCGTAACAAATCGATTTTAGCACTCTATCCGTTAAATAGAATGGTAGTATCACAGGATTTTACTACTGGGATATAAACTTTCGCCTATAAATCTCGTATGCCTTCTAAGGCAAGCCTTTGTTACCTTATAATAATAAAGTTCTGCAAGATTGTGACTGTTAGTCACTCCTTAAATATCTTTTTCCGCCAAAGCCTTTCACTTCGTGTACCTTGGCAGTTATAGGGAAACTTTACGGAACCTTAACTTATGCAATGTGCATAAGTTTATAGTTGAAGTTGGTTCCCTAATATACTCAAAGCTATAAAGCTACACTAATTCTAGTATTTTTTTCCTGTTGATTAACCACAGTGCAGGGTTTTCACCTGCCTTTCTTTTTATATTTTTATGAATTTCATTCCATTTAGCCCATTCACTTTTATTATTAAAGCTATCTGGGTCAGTTACTAATTTTTCTCTTAAATCTTTTGGCACTTTTTCATTGAATTTATAACTTCTTCTTGCTATAACCATAGCAGCTCCGTTATGAACTGCCATTCCATACTGATGGCAATATTTATACAGTCCTATTTTGCTGGTAAACTGAGGCTTCACTTTTGATATTTCAATACCATTACGTCTGCAGGCACATTCAAGCATCCTTAATAATTGTCTGTATATAAATTGATGCTTTATTCTTGCAAACTTCTTGTTTACATCTTTATCATTCAGAAATTTCAAGTCCTCAATGGCAATACCTGCTCCATAGGCTTTGGCTGTTTCTACAACTTTCTTTATTATTTCTCCACATAAGTTTTGTCGTCTGTTACTTCGGGCGTAGGTCAGTTCTCCATTCCTCATATAGGTATGCCACTTATAGTTCCCTTTATTATCTATCATTGTAAGAGCTAAGCCATCGGGGTTTGTATCAATTCCCATTATCCCATTATGCACTGCATTGATTATCGGACAATGGCTTACTGTATCTTCTTCGAAGGTTAAATGGCAATAGTATCTGCCATTTCTTCTTATGAGCTCAGCCTGATAGGCTTCACCTGTCTGAAGATAATCAAGAAACATCTGTCTGTAGTTTCTTCCGTTAACCTTACCGGTAGTTCTGGATAGCTTTTGCGGCAAATAGATTTCAACCTGCATTTTCACTGCTCGGTTTGTTTCAGTTTTATCCAATGTGCTTATTTCAAGAAAGGTTCTTCTGCCGTTACCTATAATCCTTAAGTTGGGGTTGCCCTTCTTTGTTTTGTCTCCTCTTGAGCATAATCTGTTGGAGCGGCATTCACGCCACTGTTCTCTTGAGATAAGACCTTTGCACCTTTTTATGAACATTTCTTTGGTGCCAAAGGTTACAGGCGGAATAGTATTTGCATCAATAAAACTTTTATAGTAATTTAATTTCCTTTGTCTTTTTTCCAGCTTCTTAATTAATGCATTTCTCTTTTTATCTGATAAATTCTTATTGGTGTCATTTAATATGTTCTCAATTACACCGACTTTTTTAAGGTAATTCCCATAATTCATTTTAAGGAGTTCCTTTTGGCTTGCTACTGTCTGCCGTGCACTTTCTGCCGCATCTTTACTTTGTCTTATGTTTAACCCATATTTATGAGCTATGTCTTTTTCAATATCTCCTATCCTGATATTCTCAAGGATTCTTTTGAAGGAATACCTTACGGCACTGCAAAATACAGTCATGAGATTATCTATTATTTTTACTTTTTCTTCAGGAATATTGATCAATATCGCTTTTATTGTTACTTTCACTGTTTTCACCTCGTTCTTTTTCAAGTTCAGGAATAACTTTTTAAAATCAACCTGCTATTACACATATAAACGTGCTGAAAACAAGTAATAACGCTTTTGTGCTGCACTAATTAATTTATCTCCTAAAAATTAGTATAGCCCAATATCCAAAGCTTATTATCACTTTGCTACTTTATGTTCTTTAATGTTACTTTTCAGTGCAACAGTTGTTACCCCCTTCTTTAATATCTTCCTGGAAATCTTTCTTAAATCTCCCCGGAAGATTATATCCTTAAAATTGTACTTTTCTGATGTTCCCAAAGGGAAGAGATAGCTGTAACTTCCTGTTCTCAATGCTCCCAAATGTGAAATGAGCACCATTAAGGCTATAAAAAAGCCGATTAGCCCAAAGGCTGCAGCTGCTGCCACAAGCACCAGCGACCAGGCTGAAAGAGCACCATACACCCTGGGGATTAGAAAATAGCTTACAGAACTTATTGCAACCACAATGATGGTTGTTCTCGAAGCAAGCCCTGCTGCCACTGCAGCATCACCAAGGATCAGACCGGCAACTATGCTCATGGCTCCCCCAATTGGCTGGGGCAGCCTCAGTCCTGCTTCCTTCACAAGCTGGAAGAACAGCATCATCAGTATTACTTCCACAAAGGTTGGAAGTGGAACTCCCGCCCTAGCCACTGCGAGCCTGTATACGAACATAGCAGGTATCATGCTGAAATGGTAGGTTATCATCGCTGTATATATTCCCGGCAGGAGCGCTCCGATAAACAGGGCAATCCACCTCAATATCCTTGTGAAGTTTGCAAAATACATGTTTAAATAATAGTCATCCGGAGTCTGGAAGTTTTCCAGAAAAAAGTATGGAACTGTTATTACAAAAGGTGTACCGTCCACTATGACAGCAACTCTTCCCTCCATTATTTTCGCACATATTTCATCAGGCTTCTCCGTATACCCTACTGTATCGAAAAAGGTCTTCCTGTTGCCAAGAGCCCGTTCTATGTAATTAGTATCCAGAATAAAATCATAATTAAGGCTTTTTATTTTGCTTTTCACTTCATTCAAAAGCTCCTCAGGGACAATCCCCTTCATGTAGCATACGCATATGGATGTTTTGGATTCTTTCCCCATAAACATGGCTTCCATCTTAAGATCAGGATTTCTTATCCTTCTTCTTAAAAGGGCAACATTATCCACCAGTGCTTCCGTAAATCCCTCCCTGGGTCCTTTAAGAACAGACTCAGTCAAAGGTATTCCAACGCCTCTTCTTGCAAAGCTTTTTACCTCGCAGTAGATCATCTTGTTTTGGTCATTGAAAATAATCACAAGATCACCCATGAGTACATGCAGCTGCGCGTCCTTCATGTCCTTTGCTTCACCTGCAAGATTTATATCCAGAACCTTGGTCACAATATCCTCCGGAGTTTTTACGGCAGTGCTTTCCTTGGTCAGGGGCTTCACCACATACTGGCTTATGAAGTCTGTTGAACATAAGTCATCTATGAAAACCAGGGTTGCCTGCCCCAGCGGAGTCTGGATCTGCCTGTACTTCACATCAAATGAGTCCTTAAAATCTTCTTTAAAGGTTTCTAAATAATTATTCATCTTAAATCACCCTTACTTATTATTTTCTGTCATGATGTTTAATATTCCCCAAAAATGCAAATACTATTTCTAAGAAACTTCAGGGAGAGGTGAATGCTATTGGAAAAACTTACTGGCAGACATTATTTGTTTTTTGTTGTCTGCCTGACCATAATTTCAATAAAAGCTTACCCGGGAATGATAATTGAAAGAGCAGGAAGAGATTCCTGGGTGTTTGTCCTGGCTGCAGGACTGGTCTTGCTCCTGCTCGGGTCCGTTATTACAGGTGCTTTTGCCCGGAAAAAGATTCCCGACATTAACCATCTTTATCTGAAAGCCTTCGGTAAATATACCGGAGAGCTTATGCTGCTGCTTTTCGCATTGGCCCTGTTTTTAAACGGGTGTGAAAGCATCTCGGTTTTATCCTCAATTATACACACCAATATGTTCATTCAGACTCCGGTGTGGTTCGGACTGTTATTCTTTGCAGTACCAGGCATATACATACTGTCTAAGGGATTTGATTCCCTGCTGAAGCTCGTTTTGCTTTCCGTTTTTCTTATGCTGATAAGCATAATCCTGCTTATCAGCATGGAAATTCCCTACAACCACTTCAGCTATGCATTGCCGGCACTGCAGAGTCCTCTGAACTACCGCAAGGTTTTGGGATGGGTTGCAGCCTTTGGCTCCATGTCATCTTTAGGAATCTCTTTTCCTTACCTGAGCAGAATGGCAGAAAGGAGTTCCCTGAGAAAATACTTCGTAATATCAATCTCCATTTCCTTTATAATTGCTGCATACTCCATGCTAAGCATAGTGGCAACCTTTGGAGAAACAAGGGCAGCAAACCTGTTTTTCCCCGAGTTCATACAGGCTCAAAGGATATCTTATGGAGATTATGTAGAAAGCGGAGAACTGTTTTCACTGATTCAGAACTTATTCGGTTTCATGGTTAAGTACCTGCTGAGCCTTTTCGGAATCTACATAATATACAAGGATAAGATCATGAACACCTTCAGATTTTTTCTGATTCTTTCAGTAACTGTGTTCATATTCAGCTTTATAATAACCGGCAGCACCTATATACTCATGTACAGACTATACTGGCTGGCCATTATAAATATTGTATTTTTACTGCTCATTCCGCTCATTTCAGTTATCGTTTTCAATGGCAGAAATATTTCATCAAAGCAGTAAAAAATTACACCTAAAAAACTTGTTTTAAATTACATTTATGGTATAATATTATCGTAATATTTGTATAGGAAACTTTCATCGATAAATTTTACTTTCTTTAAAATCTGGAAGGTCAAAATTATATCTGAAAATTACCTATAGATTTTAAAGGAGGTCCAAGAAATGGAAGATAGAACTCTAGTATGTAAAGACTGCGGAAAAGAATTTGTATTCACTGTTGGTGAACAAGAATTCTACAAAGAAAAAGGATTTGAAAATGATCCAGTAAGATGTCCAGAATGCAGAAAAGCTAGAAAAGCTGAAAAATTCAACAGAGACAGAAGATAGTTTACAAAGCCCTTGCCTACGGTAAGGGTTTTATTATTTCTCAGGATTATAAACCTTCGTTGACATCTCTCTTTCATAAACATATAATATAGGATATAGCATAAGATATTTCCGGTGAAAAGAAATAGTAAGCTTGTAAACTGCTTCATAGAGAGCTGCAGGTGGTGTGATTGCAGCATGTCAGTATAAGCCGAATGGGTCTTGGAGGTTTTTAGCCGAAGTTTAGTAGGTTAAAACGATTGTCCTACGTTAAAAGGACAGGATATGACAGTATCCCATTAAGAGGAGCTCCGCTCCTGAAAATAGGTGGCACCGCGTAATACACGCCCTATGGATTAATTTCCATAGGGTTTATTTTATTCTTTAGGAAATTATATTTTTTGAAATCTCTGGATAACTTAAAGGACATGAGATTATACGAAGTCTAGATGCAGTCCTAAAGAATAAAAAGAGAATTTGTCGCCTGCCAGATTTTCCTCACATACGTTCGGAAAGGCAGATGCGAGAAAAAAATCGACGGCTCATAGTCGCCTTGGCGATTTTTTTATTTATTTTTACATTTGAAAGGAGAAATCTCATGGATGAAAGAAAAAAGGTTATCTTCAGCGGCATTCAGCCTTCAGGTAACTTAACTTTAGGTAATTATTTAGGAGCACTTAAGAACTGGGTGCAATTGCAAGATGAATATGACTGCTACTTTTGCGTAGTGGATTTACATGCCATAACAGTTCCTCAGGTACCTGCGGATTTAAGGAAGAGGACCCTGGAAATATTGGCTATATATATAGCTGCGGGAATTGACCCTGACAAGAATACATTATTCATTCAATCACATGTTCCTGCACACACAGAATGCCAGTGGCTGCTGACATGCAACAGCTACATGGGGGAACTTGGAAGAATGACACAGTTCAAGAGCAAATCACAAAAGGCTGGAGAATCAATAGGAACGGGATTATTCGTGTACCCTGTGCTTATGGCTGCTGATATTCTTCTGTACAATGCAGACCTTGTTCCGGTAGGACAGGATCAACAGCAGCACCTGGAGCTTACCAGAGATATTGCACTAAGATTCAACAGCGCATACAGCCCTACTTTTACAGTACCCGAGGGATACTTCCCTAAAACAGGGGCAAAAATCATGGATTTACAGGAACCTACAAAGAAAATGTCCAAATCCTCTGACAATCCTAACAGTTACATAATGCTTATGGATACGCCTGAAGTCATAAGAAAGAAAATATCCAGAGCTGTAACTGATACATTGGGGGTAATCAGCTATTCTGACCAACAGCCGGGCATAAAGAACCTTATCAATATCCTTTGTGCATTAAAAGGGCTTAATCCTGAAGATGCTGTTAACTCCTATGAAGGAAAAGGTTATGCTGAACTGAAGAAGGATGTTGCAGATGCAATCATCGAGGAATTCACTCCGCTTCAGGAAAAGGTTAAAGCCCTTCTTGCAGACAAGAAATATCTTGAGGAAATATATAAGAAGGGTGCTGACAAGGCATCTTATGTTGCATATAAAACTTTAAGAAAAATGCAGAAGAAGATCGGATTGATTCCGAGGGCATAAAGTAATAGGTAAGAAGTAAACAGTAAGAGGTAATAGTTAGAGAAGAAAAACTTTCCTTCTAAACTATTACCTCTTAGTTCTTACCTCTCCTAAACCCTTTCCCAAGGTCTGGAGTTTAAATATTCTATAAATGGTTCTCTTAATTCTTCTTTTCTCAGTGCATATTCCACTGTAGCTTCAAGGAATCCTAACTTGTCTCCTACATCATATCTTCTGCCCTCAAAATTATAGGCATACATCGCTTCATGGGAAATAAGCTCCTTCAATGCATCTGTAAGCTGTATTTCTCCGCCTTTTCCCGGTTCTGTATTCTTTAAAATCTCGAATATATACGGAGTTATTATATATCTTCCCAAAATTGCTACATTGCTTGGGGCTTCTTCAACTGAAGGTTTTTCAACAAGATTCTTTACCTTGTATACCCTATCCTCTATGTGTATTCCATCAACTATTCCGTATTTTTTTACATCCTCCTGGTCAACTTCCTGAACCCCCAGGATAGATGTCTTGTACTCGTTGAAACAATCGATTAGCTGCTTCAGACAAGGCTTTTCGCTGTAAACCACATCGTCTCCCAAAAGTACTGCAAAGGGCTCGTTACCCACAAAAGTTTTTGCACACAGAATTGCATGCCCAAGTCCTCTTGGTTCTTTTTGTCTTATGTAATGTATATCAACCATGCCGGATATATTCCTCACGATTTCCAAAAGGTCATCTTTTCCGCTTTTCTCTAATTCCATTTCAAGTTCAACAGATTTATCAAAATGGTCTTCTATGCATTTTTTGTTTCTTCCGGTAATTATCAATATTTCTTCAATACCTGAAGCTATTGCTTCCTCGATTATATACTGTATTGTAGGTTTATCAACTATAGGCAGCATTTCTTTAGGCTGTGCCTTTGTTGCCGGTAAAAACCTGGTTCCTAAACCAGCAGCAGGAATTATTGCTTTTTTAACCTTCATTATTATCCCTCTCCCCTAAAATTTACTTTTTTACAGGTATAATTTTAACACAACTGGATTTTATTCTCAATGATGAATATTTGTGTTCATAATTTGTTTTCATAACCATATGTCCTCATTATATTATACGATATATTCACTTATATAATTCGTTCTATATATATCTGTTCTTATAAAATGTTGAATGCTTGTGCCGCCTTAAGAATTTATTCCTTATTAATGTGTTCTGATAAAATGTTGATATTTATAGAGGTCCAGGTGATTCATATGTTCAATTTTGATCCTTTAGAATTTTTCTACGGAAAAATGCTGATAGACAGGTTTATACAAGGTAAGGGGCAACTGAAGGTCTCTGATTTTGCCAAAGTTCATTTTGTTTGAAAAGTTTATGCCAGTTGTATCAACATTTAGTAAGAACAGCTCCTTAAGGTGGCAGCAACGGGTTTTATCAACACTTAATAAAAACAGATTCTTAAAGCAATAATCCTGATTTTCCTGGAAACAGCATCAATGAACTTTATCAACACTTAATAGGAACAGACAAATAAGGAAGAAAATTACCCAAACAATAAATACTTTAGCTGCCTTCCCGTCAGGTAAAAACATACGAAAAAGAACACTGCCCTGAAAACTTAATTATTTCAGGACAGCGTTGAAGCTTGTTCTCTATAATGCTATTTTAAAACTTCTTTAACTGAAGCCGCTATGTTTTCTCCTATTTTTGCCTGATTATCAGGATTTGCAGATCTTGCAGCCTCTTCAGGATTTGAAATATATCCGCATTCTACCAGCACAGCACCCATGGTAGTATTTTTTGTAACATACAGTCCATGGTCATGGGCTTTCTGATTAGGATATCCCATGCTAGCTGACAGCTTGTTTACAATATTGTTTGCCAGGTCTCTTCCCAGTATTGCCGCCGGTGAAGGAGTGGTATCTATATAAAGATTGTCAAAAGTCCATCCGCCGGGATCTGTTCCTATAACAATTCCCTCAGTGTCGATATTAGGTTTGTAAGTACTATAATGGGTGCTTACACCACTGCTTGTAGTTCCACCGCTGTCATGATGAATACTTATAAATAAATCCGCTTTAACTGACTCTGCCAAAGCAACCCTGCTCTGAAGGGATTCAAGCATGCTTGATGATACTGGTTTTTCCCATGGCTTCCTTGTCAGGATAACCCTGTATCCCCTTGCCTCAAGGCTGGCTTGTACTTTTACAGCCACCTGCATGTTAAGGTCCTGTTCAGTGTATCCGTTGCCTACTGCACCTCCATCACCGCCGTAATCGTGTCCCGGGTCCACAACGACAATCTTTTTAAAGTATGCGCTGACATTCTCCTGAACTACTCCTGTACCCCCGAAAATCATCAGTGACATATTATCCTTAAATCGAATGTAATCAGCAACTCCATCTGCCATTGTATATTGGTTAACAAGTAAAATAGGGGTCTTGTTTTTAGCTGCAAGGACGCCCCCTGCCAATGCATCTGGGAAATCTTCCCCTGTTGTAAGAGCTACGCTGTTCTGGAAACTGCTCTGGAATGTCTTAACTATGTTCAGTGCTGTTTCATATCTGTCAGCTCCGCTTATTCTCTGTGTCTGGATGCCTTTATTGGTTAATTTGTCTTGTATATCCTTGGACACAGCTCCTGTTCCTCCTGTGATGATAACCTTCTGAATTCCATGGGATACTATCCAGTTCTCGGACGAAGGTGTCAGGATTGCAGGATCGGTATAAAGAATAGGGATTCCATTCATGGCCGCATACGGATCCACTGCAAGCGCATCGGGATAATTATATGCTGTTGTCAGCACTGCTGTCTTAGATGTATTTGCTTCATTTACAATATCTGCTATTTTCTGAGAAGTTTCAAATCTGTCGGTTCCGCCTAATCTTGTGACAGTATATCCTAAGCTTTTCAGGTTGTTCTCAATGGCATCTGATATTACCCCTTTTCCTCCAAGCAGGTAAATGTTTTTGGCATTTAACCTCTTAATTTCATTCATTGTGGCCTGAGGAAGTGCATCCGTTCCGGTAAGCAAAATCGGGGCATTCTTATTGTAAGCAAAAGGAACTGCTGTGAGAGCATCGGGAAAATTTTCCGAATATGATAGCACAACATTGTCAGATTTTGTCCATCCTCCCTTGCTGATTGCAGCAGCTGTTTCAATTCTGGTAGCTCCGCTGTATCTTACCTGACTGCTGAAAGTCACGGCCTTAGCGTTAGTGTGTGAAAGTGCAAAAAATGATATTATAGCAATAGCAAAAAGTGAAGCATTGAATTTACTGCTTCTTTTCATCAAGCTATTTCCCTCCTTTATTAAAGTAAGCATCTAATTTATTGCTAAATTTGGATACTAATGTATAATCATAATATATATTATACATTTTAGATTTAGCTTGTACAAGTTATGTACCTTCCTATTAGCTACATTTTTCATGTTTTTTTGTAAATTCTCATAAAAATATGTAAACTATCATTAACAAATGATTATTTTCAGTTCAAATTTCCTTACAATATTGTATAATTAAAGGAAAGAAACTTATTTTCCATATTGTATATCAGGGGGAGGGGAATTTTTTTTGAAGAAATTATTAAGACTTAAATACTTCAGGTATTTACTATTCTTTTTGCTTATTGCCGCTTTGCCTTTTGGCTCTTCTTTACGTTCAAAAGCAGCTGTGGACGGAAGTGTTTATTTTTCTATGGACAAATCTTCACTGTCTGCCGGAAATACCTTCACAATTTACGTGAAGGCACAAAATATTTCCGATTTATATGGTGCATCCTTTGATATTTATTATGACTGTAATGTGATTCAGATTACGAATATAACCTGCGGGGATGTATTTGCCGGGAAGAATATAACCTCTGCAAAACCTGTTGATGATGGGTCTTCAGGGAAGCTTTCCTTTTACTCAATGATGATGGGAAGTACCCCTGGTGTCAATGTCACAGACGGAACATTATTCGTAATTACAGGAAAGGCCTTAAGGGGAGGTCAGCTTAATTTCCCTGTATCCTCCAGTGGAACCGGGGCTTTAAGCCTGAATAATATAAGGGTGAAGTTGTCAGACAGTTCCGGAAATCCGATAACTTTCACTTCTGCAGCTTTTCCTTTGACTGTTACTGCTGCAAATCACAGAATAAGCGGAGCAGACAGGTTTGCAACAGCTGTGGCTGTGAGCAGGAACTCCTGGACATCTGCTGATAATGTAGTTCTTTCTTATGCACATAACTTTCCTGATGCACTTGCAGGGGTTCCTTTTGCATATGGTAAAAACGCACCTATACTGCTGACTGATATGAGTTCTACTCCTAAGGTCACACTTGATGAAATAAAAAGACTTGGTGCAAAAAACATATACATTCTTGGAGGTACGGGAGTAATTTCCTCTTCAGTAGAAGCTTCTCTGAAAACTTCTTATAATGTAATAAGGCTGGCAGGCACTGACAGATTCCAGACAGCTATTCAGATAGGTAATGAGGTTATGAAGAACAGCACCTCAAAAACTGCTGTATTGGCTACAGCATACAATTTCCCTGATGCTTTGTCCATAGGTCCTTATGCTGCCATGAATGGTATTCCGATACTATTTACTGATTCCGGCAGTTTACCGACAAGTATCAGGAACTTCATAAGTACTTATAAGTTTACTCAAATTCTGATTCCAGGTGGTACAGGGGTAATTTCTTCAAGTGTTGAGACAACCCTTAAGAATATGGGGATTTCGGTTGTGAGGTTCAGCGGAACAGACAGATATGATACTGAGTTAAAGATTAACCAGTATTTTAAGTCAAGTTTCACATACGGGAACGTACTTGCAACAGGAAATGACTTCCCTGATGCCCTTTCAGGAGGAGTAGCTGCAGCTAAGCTTCGTAATCCTATAATATTGACAGACAATGTAACCATAACCTCAGGAAACTTAAGTTTCATAAACAGATCCGGAAGAACTGACCTGTTTATACTGGGAGGAACAGGAGTTGTATCTGACAATATAATTGCACAAATACGTCAATAGAAAATCTTTTATAACAAGCAAGGCATAATTGGTATTCCAATTATGCCTTGCTGCTTCCTGTGATTTGTTTGTATATCTCTTCAACGTAGTTGAAATTATTGATTACATTGTAATTCTTTTCTGCATAAGCCCTTCCGGCTTTTCCCATATCTTTTCTCAATGCTTCGTCTCCTGCAAGCCTCATTATGGCTTCTGCCAGTTCATCCTCATCTGACTTATGAACAACAATGCTTGATTTTCCCGGATCTGTAGCCTCCATCAACCCTTCTTCATCTGATATTATGACAGGGATTCCGCAAGCTTCCGCCTCAATGGCAGCCACTCCAAAACTTTCTGAAATTGAAGGAAATACAGCTATATCAAGAGACTGAAAAGTAGTGACAACCTTCTCCGGGGACAGGAATCCCAGGAACTCAATTTTATCTGCAAGGTTCTTTTCTGAAGCCAGATCTTTCAACTCTTTTTCCAAAGTACCTTTTCCCCCAATTTTCAGCTTAAGGTTCTTATATGGCAGTTTTCTGTCTGCAATTGAAAAAGCTTTGATAAGGACATCAATACCGTAGACCTTCTCCAGACTTTTAACTATTCCTACAACAATCTCATTTTCATTTCCTTCTTTTTCTTTTACCTTAAACTTGTTCATATCCACGCCAAAAGGTGTGATATAAATCTTCTTGTTTGTATATTGGGCCAGTTCTCCTGCCATGCAGTTACTTGTGGACATCAGTACATCCGCCTTAGCCAGATTGTACTTTAAAAGCATACTATGTATGGGGCTCTTCCTTGGAAACTCATACACATCGCTGCCCCATACTGAAAGGACATAGGGAGAATATGATGCCATACTTCCCAACAACCCATAACTGGTGGCATAATGAGCATGCAGAATATCCGGCTTTATTTCTCTCACAAGCTTCCTTACCATCTGTATTTTTCTTAAATAGTTTAACTTGAACAGGTCACTTTTACCGTTGACGTTATTTTTGTCGACATCAAGACTGTAGACCTTGACTCCTTCTATGTTTCCGTCGCTTAAGGAGATGACACTCACATCATATCCTTTTTTCACGAAGCTTTCACACCACTTTTTTGTATGTGAACTGTTGGCATCTGCCAGATAACAAATCTTCATAAATCCACCCCTCATATGATTATCTCTTAAGTATTTTATTAAATAATTCCTGTGCTTCCTCCACCTTAAAAATATATATAAAGAGAGCATATACAGCCGATCCCGCTATTGCACATATAAGCATTAAAACAGCGTATCCCATAGTATTGTCCGGAAGCCTTACCGAAAGTACCTGATTAATGAAAAATATCACTATACCCATTGCAGCTGATGCGGCACATATCTTTCCTGATGTGATGATAATATTCCTTCCGTCGATTCCATTGATCTTTTTCCTCAGGTTGTTGGCAAGAATTATTACAGTCACTATCGCGGCTATTGATGTAGACAGGGCTACCCCTCCGATACCCAGAACGTGAATCAAAATCAGGTTGGATACTATATTTACAATAACGCCAATAACACCATTTTTCATAGGGGTTTTGGTATCCTTCAATGCATAGAAAGCTCTGCTCAATACATCCCTGATCCCCACAAAGGTTATTCCTATGGCATAATATATCAATGCTGTGGTTGTCATTTTAGATGCAGTGTCATCAAAGGCCCCTCTTTTAAAAATCACGTCAACAAAAGGTTTGCTCAATATCATTGTTGCCACAGTGGTGGGAATCATGATTATGTTGATGTAATTGACCCCCTTGCTCAGATACTTCCTGAACTTTTCATGATTTTCACTTTCCTGAGCAAACAAAGGATAGATAATAGTTATTACAGTCATTGCAAAAATTGAATATAAAATGGTATCTACCTTATTTGCATAATCCAGAGCGGATATACTTCCGCTGGTGAGGCTTGATGCTACACTTTTATCAACAACTGTATTTAATTGATTGACTCCTGACCCTATTATTACAGGTCCTATTAAGGTTAATATTCTGTGTATTCTTTTATCTTTAAAATCAAGACTAAGATTATACCTGTACTTATGCTTTAAAAGCCATGGTACCTGAATTATTACTTCCCCCAGCTTTCCTACGCAGGTTGCAATTGTTAGTCCCATGATTGTGTGGTCTCCGGCTGCCAGTATATAAATAATTACCGGTATATTCATTGCAACACCTACAAGAGCCGGGGCTGAAAAATCTTCAAGAGTCTGCAGTATTGCCGTAAACCCGCTGTTCATACTCATGAAGATTATATTTATTATACTTATCTGGGTTAATAAAACTGTCAGATTATATGTATCTCCACTAAAATTCGGAGCCATAATCTTTACCAGAACCGGAGATCCGAACCATGCCAATATTCCTAATAATATTGTTATTGCCAACACAATATTCATCAGGTTATTTGCCAGCCTGAACATTTTACTTTTTCCTTCTTTGTTCATTGTTTCTGTCAATATAGGAATAAATGTTGTGGATATTGCTAATGCAAATGTAGTAAACAATACGTTGGGTATTGTAATTGCCATATTGAAGGCATCGGTCTGATATGTAGCGCCAAATTGTTTTGCTATAAGGGCATCTCTTAAAAATCCGATAACCTTACTAAATACCGTTATAAACATAACTGTACTGGCAGATTTTAAAAATTTATTGTTTTTCATTTTACCCTCCAATATAGGGTTCCGAGTTCAAATGTTAATTTATGCATGCCGCTTCTTCTTTAACCCTCGAAGAAATCAACATGCATAAATTAAGTTTTCACTAGGGAACCCAATAATATAAAGATTGCTCTTCTGCAAAAAAAGCAAGTGAATACAATATTCTCTTGCTTTTTTTATAGGCAACCTCGGTTCCCTGCATTACTTCATGTCTGTTGTTGAAAAATCATCTAATGGGAATTTTACAGGCATTCCTGTTTTTCCGGATTTGTAGGCAGCCAGTATTATTGACATGGCTTTCTTTCCCTGCTCCCCGCTTATCAAAGGAGTCTTGTCATTATTTATTGCATCTATTACATCCTTGAATAAAGGAGTGTGCCCTAATCCATAAACATTGTCAATCTTAACCTTTAGAGATTGTTTAACCGCTTCTTCATCTTCCTCTTCAAATCTCCAGGTTTCAAGTTCATTTACAGCCAGCCCGCCGATTACAGCAGTTCCCTTTTCTCCAAAAATACTCAGGGTTTCTTCAAGATTTTTGGGATATACGCATGCGCTTCCTTCAACAATTCCTATAGCACCATTCTTAAATCTTATGATTACAGCACCAAAGTCTTCCGCTTCAATATTTCTCATGAAAGTATCGCATTGTGCATATACTGTATCCACTTCTCCTCCAAGCATCCACTGAAGCAAGTCTATATTATGTATACACTGATTCATCAAGGTTCCGCCGTCAAGATCCCATGTACCTCTCCAAGGCGCCTGATGATAGTATCCCATATTTCTGTTCCAAAGTATTCTTGCAGTTCCATTTATAAGTTTTCCAAACTTGCGTCCTTCAACAGCCTCTCTTAATTTCTGGATAGGCTTGTTGAATCTGTTCTGATGACATACTGCAAGTTTAACTTCATTTTCATGTGCGGTTTTTATCATTTCGTCCGCATCTTTTATTGATAAAGCCATGGGTTTTTCCACCATAACGTGTTTTCTTTTTTTCATTGCGTAAATTGCAATTTCAGCATGATATCCGCTCTCTGTGGCAATAGTCACTACATCGATATCTTCTTTCTCCAGCATTTCCTTATAATCAGAATAAGCAGTTACATCCTTATACCCATTATTCAGTGTTGAAATATACTCATTTTTTTTATCTTCAGCTTTATTGATATCTATATCACATGTTGCTGTCAGAACTGCTTCCGAATAATTATTCACAAGGGCCTCCACATGCTTATATGATATTCTTCCGCAACCTATTATTGCAAATTTTAACCTACTCATAAACTTACCTCCAAGTCACTTTAAAAGCATTTTGCTATTGTTTTTAATATTATAAATAAATCTAAAAATATATTGCTTTTTTCGATGTATTCAAGATTCAGTTTTAGTTTATCCGGCATGATGGTATTTATATAGAATTGTTCCGGATCCTCAACGCTTCCCAGCAAGTCATTTTCATCCTTGTATCTTATTGAAGCAAGGTCAGTAATACCTGGCCTCACCAGCAGAACTTTCCTTTGCTCTTCTGAATACATATTCACATATCTTGGAACTTCCGGTCTTGGTCCAACCAAACTCATCTCCCCCACTAAGACATTAATCAATTGAGGTAATTCGTCCAGTTTATATTTTCTAAGAAATGCCCCCACCCTGGTTATTCTGTTATCCTTGCCGATTGTAATTTGTGTCCCTAATCGTTCCGCATCAGGAACCATAGTTCTGAATTTATATATTAAAAATTCTTTCGAATTCTTACCCACCCTTTTTTGTTTAAAAAAGATACTTCCCTTGCCATCTTTTCTTATAAGAATAGATATTATGATAAAAAATGGGGATAAAATTATCAACCCTGCCAGTGATAGTACAAAGTCAAAGATCCTCTTGAAAAAGTTATTGATAGTTCTCATAACGCACTTCCTACAAATGTTATTTTTTAGGGAACCAACTTCAACTACTAACTTACGCACATTTAAACTTCCCAGGGTCGGATCTATACAGAAGTACAGTTTCAATATGCATAAGCTAAGTTTCCGTAATGTTTCCCTATATGTTAATTAACAGCCTTTCCAGTTTCTTCACTATGGCTTCTCTTGAGTAGTTTGCTTTAACATACTCTCTTCCGTTCTTTCCAAGCTGCTCTTTCAGTTCCTTATCATTATACAGCTTCAAAACCGCATCTGCAATTTCCTTTGGATTTTCAGGCTCAACCACGATTCCGGCTTTAGCATTATTAATCAACTTTTCCGCTTCCCCTTCAACTGCTAAAATTATCGGCAATTCAGATGCCAGAGCTTCAAACATTTTTGATGGCAGTGCACCTTTGAATAAATCCAGTTTTTTCAGCGGAACAACAGTTGCATCCATGGACGCGATAATTCTAGGCATAGCAGGTTTCATCTGCACCGGGAAGAACTTCACATTTTTCAGGTTCTTTTTTTCAACTAAATCAATGAGACCGCTTTTTTCCGGACCATCTCCAAAAAACATGAATTGTATTTCCTCATAGTTCCTCAGAAGGTCAGCTGCTTCTATTACAACTTCAAGGCCCTGCGCAATACCGTGTATTCCGGCATAGCATACACAAAACCTGTTTTCTGCCCCTATTTCTTTTCTGTATTCCTGATCCCTTTTCTCTTTAGTGAAAAATGAGGTGTCAACTCCGTTTGTTATTAATTCAACTTTGTCTTTATCAAAGCCTCTTGAAACAATGTTATCAACAATACCTTGTGTCTGGCCTGTAACAAGGGCTGCTTTTCTGTAACAGAATTCTTCAAGCCAGGTTGACAATTTTACAAGGAGTTTATTGTTCAAAACTCCCAGCTTAACTGCAGATTCCGGCCATAAATCCGATACATTGAACACAAACTTTGCATTCTTTCTTTTAGCTATAACATATCCTGACCATCCTAAAAACAGTGGAGGAGATTCAGTAATGACAACATCCTGATCTTCAATATGCCTGCTTCCGGAAAATACTGATGAGATAGTAAATGAAAGGTAGTTTCTTAACCTCTTGATGAATTCCTTGCTTTTTGTTGCATATATCCCTGTTCTGACAATTTTTATTCCTTCAATCTCTTCCTTAACGATCTTTTTCCCTTTATACTCTTCAAAAATTTCGCCTTTCGGGTAGTTAGGCATTGCTGTCAGTATTGTGACATCATGTCCTAGAGCTTTCAGCCCCTTGGCAAATTCAAATATTCTGTTCTGTGGCGCCCCCACTTCCGGAGGACAATACTGTGTCAAGAACAATATTTTCATCTATATAATCTCCTTCATTATCTGCTTAAAATGTCTGTTATTATTTCTGCGGCTTTTCCTTCCCCAAAAACATCCGCCTTTTTATTAACAGGATTAAAGTTTACAATTGCATCAAGGATTTTATTTTTATCTGTTCCTACCACGCAATTCCATCCCTGTTCAACAGTTTCAACCCATTCTGTTTCATCTCTCATGGTAATACATGGCTTATCCATAAAGTAAGCTTCCTTTTGAACACCGCCGCTGTCAGTAACTATTTTTTTAGCCAGCATTTCAAGTCCAAGCATATCAAGGTAACCTACAGGTTCAATAATTTCAATGTTGCTGTTGAGTTTTAGGTCATATTCCTTTATATATTTTTGTGTTCTTGGATGCAAAGGCAAAATGATTCTTTCCCCTGACTGGTTCAAGGCCTCAATTATGTTCTTTAATCTTTGTATGTTGTCAGTATTTTCCGCTCTGTGAATTGTTGTAAGAATGAACTGCCCTTTTTGATCCATTAATTTTTTATATAATTCGGATTTATTTTTAGCAATTTCCCTGAAATGCAAAACTGCATCAAACATAACATCCCCTACATTATACACATTATCAGCCAGTCCCTCGTTATTCAGGTTTTTTACTGCTGTGTCTGTAGGCGCAAACAGATACTTTGATACATGGTCTGTCAATATCCTGTTCTGTTCCTCTGGCATTGCCATGTTGAAACTCCTTAAACCTGCCTCTACGTGAGCCACCGGTATCAGCATCTTGCTGGCGCACAATGCTCCGGCCAAAGTTGAATTCGTATCTCCGTATACAAGGATCATATCCGGTTTTTCTTTCAAATATATTTCTTCCAGCTTAATCAGCATATTTCCAGTCTGAAATCCATGTCCGCCGGAACCTATACTGAGATTATAGTCCGGGAAAGGTATATCCAACTCCTCAAAAAAAACTTCAGACATGTTTTTATCATAATGCTGCCCGGTATGGATTATCTTTTCTTGATGTTTTTTCCTCAAAACCTTTGATACAGCAGCAGCTTTTATAAACTGAGGTCTCGCACCCACTATAGTTAATATCTTCATACTTTTCCTCCTTCTAAATATTCTTTTCCGTTAAAATATGAATACACAAGTCCCAGATACAGCCAGAAAGGTGTAAATGCAATGACACTGCTTGGTCCAAAAACCAGAAGTGCTGATGCTGCAACAAACAGCATAAGCATATTTGTTATGGCATTCCATGAATCAGGCCTCTTCCTGTCATTTTTCATTAAGTTAATGAATATCACTATATTGAATAAAACATAGCATCCAAAACCTATCACTCCAAAATCCCCCAGGATCTGAATCCACAAATTATGGGGATCAGTTATCTTGTTGGTATTGTTCTGACTTTTAATATATTCATTTATATTACCTGCTCCGAAGCCCAGAAGATGTTTTTCCTTAAAAACTCCCTGAATGACATCATATATCAATGTCAGCCTTTCACTGGTAGATCCGCTTTCTCCGATACCTACATTTTCATCATACTTGCTGTCACCATTGTTGTTTTCCAGCCCTGCATTATTTAAAGTTGCATTAAACTTTCCATAGTAAGGTGCTGTCTGAGGCATGAATGAGAGTGAGTAAAACATTACTCCCATAACTGCTGCAGCAGCAGCTGACCTTTTAAAAAGAACCCAGTTTCTTCTGACTGCCAGATACACAGTATAGCAGCTTAATGTAACAATTACTGAAATCCATGCAGTTCTGGACATTGTGAAAATCAGATTTATTTCTGCGCAAACCAACACAACAGCAGAGTATATTCTTTCGTTTTTGCTTTTATCATAAAGAAGTTTTATAAAAAATCCAAGAATAATCAATGCCACAACCAGTGCATAGTCATTAGGGTTATAGAAAAATACAGTAGGAATTCTGTATAAATGCGGTAATTTACTAAAATCCACCTTGCTTACCATGAAGCTGTTTATTGGTTCTATCATTAATCCGGTGAAGATTTTAGCAAGTCCTAACACTAATATTCCTGTTGATAAAAACTGCAGGAAGCGCAATGTTTTTCTTAATTCAGCTTTTTCAGTATTTTCACTGGCTGCCATTATAATGAATGACGCCATCATAAAATATATGATCATTGATTTTACTGCCAATGATTTATTGTCCGCAATAAAAAAACTTATGAGTACATAAATTATAAAGATGCTGCCTATTATATTTACCGGTCCATTAAATAGAATTGATATATTCCTTTTTCTAATTGCATAAAAGCACCAGGCAATTATATACACAAAAAGATATATGTAATATAAATGCAGGTCATTCTGTACCCCAATGAGGCTTTTTAAAGGAATGCTTATTGTAAAGTTCATTATGGAAAACAGCAATGTTATATAATAAAATATCTTTCTTGGTCCGTCATTAAAACATCTGTAAATTATTGTCAGAAAAATCAATGCGAAAATCTGAGCCACAAAAAAACTTCTATCCAACAGAAATAAGAAAACCACAAAAATCATTGAGAATATATATATCAGCCTTGCTATATTTCTTTCATTGTTTTTTATATTTAATAAATTCATCTCTTTTCCTTCCCAACATTCGTCTAAACTGTTTATCCTGTTAATCTTCCGAATCAACCGAAGTTTCACTAAGTTTTGCATCATTATAAGTAGGGACAACTTCCTTCATTTTTTCTTTTAATTTATCCAAATTATTCTCCTGGAGCATTTTGCTTAAGTCATTCAATTTTTTATTGAGGCTTTCCATATCTTCAAAAGTAGGTTTCCCTATAAATATTTTATTATGACCGGTATTTGTCAGTCCTTCTTCACTCATAAGCAATTCCTCATAAAGTTTTTCCCCTGGTCTTAAACCTGTCACCTTTATTTTGATATCCCTGCCTGGTTCCAACCCTGACAATCTTATCAAGTCACAGGCTAAATCATAGATTTTTACAGGCTTACCCATATCAAGAACAAATATCTCTCCTCCCTTGGCAAAAGCACCTGCCTGAAGAACAAGCTGTGCTGCTTCCGGAATGAGCATAAAGAATCTTGTGATATTCTTATGGGTCACTGTAACAGGACCACCATTTGCAATCTGCTTTTTGAATAAAGGAATCACAGAACCATTGCTTCCAAGTACGTTCCCAAACCTCACTGCAACAAATTCAGTCTTGCTCTTCTTATCCATTGCCTGAACTATCATTTCACAAAGTCTTTTTGTAGCACCCATTATATTAGTAGGATTAACAGCCTTATCTGTTGAAATAAGCACAAATCTGCTTACTCCGTACTTATGGGCTGCAAGAGCCAGGTTATAAGTTCCAAACACGTTGTTTTTAATGGCTTCCTTAGGGCTGTCTTCCATCAAAGGGACATGTTTATGTGCTGCCGCATGGAAAACCACATCCGGAGCATATTCCCTGAAAATCTCATCCAGTCTCTCTTCATCTCTTACGGAACCTATCAATACCTTAAGGTTAAGTTTTGGATGGTTGTATCTTAATTCATTCTGTATATCATAGGCGTTGTTTTCGTAAATATCAAATATGATAAGACGCTTAGGATGATAGTTTGCAATCTGTCTGCACAGCTCTGATCCTATAGATCCGCCGCCGCCTGTAACCAAGACTGTTTTTCCGCTTAAATAATCCCTTATGCCCTTGTTATCCAGTTTGATGGGCTCTCTTCCAAGAAGGTCTTCCACTTCAACATCCTTTATCTTGCTGATAGTGGCATCACCTTTCAATATCTCATATATGCCCGGTACTATCTGTATTTTGCATCCTGTTTTCTTGCATATATTGATTATATCAATCTTGTTCTCTTCATCGATGGATGGGATTGCAATTATTATAAGATCTATCTCTTTTTCCTTCACAAGTCTGGGAATATCCTCCCTGTCACCTTCCACAGTGACCCCGGATATCCTTTTGCCCAGTTTATTCCTGTCATCATCAACAAGAACTGTAGGATTATACTTCAGTTCTCTTCTTGAAAATATCTCGTTAAGTATCATGGCTCCTGCGGAACCTGCTCCTATTATCATTACCCTTTTCTGGTCTGATGCGTATTTGTAAGGCGCATAAAGCATGTATCTTCTGTAAACCCTGTACAGTATCCTGTATCCCA
>JBEHWK010000027.1:0-28852 GCA_040217795.1 Clostridiaceae bacterium | reverse complement strand
CCTTTATCAGTACTTTTCTATAAATATAATCTGGTTTCAATCCTTCTGTCATACTCTGACCAATTGCCCGGTTCTGTTTTATCCTTTAATTGAGAAATTTTATTCATGGCAGCATCTATGGAATCAGCATAGTTAATTATAAATGCCTCTTCCATTTTCATTTCTCTTGGAGAACCAAATTCAAGCTTTCCATGATGCTGTACAATACACCCCTTTATCCTTGCAATAAAATCTTCTGAATAAATTGAAGGGTTTTCTCTGACAGCTTTATCTATTAACTCTGTTCCAATAACAATATGTCCTTCCATTTCTCCTATCAGGGTATATTTAAAAGGACCGTCATAATACAGTTCATATACCTTCCCAATATCATGCAGTTTTGCTGCCAATACTGCAGTTTCCGTCCTCCTGCATTGATATTTCTCGCAAAGTATTGCAGTCAGATGCATAACATTCAGGGTATGTTCTGCCAGTCCCCCAATATAATTATGATGCATTGATACTCCGCCTATTCCTCTTTTAAATTTATCTGCAAATTCCTGATTCTTAAAGAAATAATCATTCAAAGCCTTAGCTTCCCTTGAAACAATATAATAATCAGTGTAAAAATCTATCTCCTTCATTATATCTTCAATAGGCCTTTTTACTGCAGGAAGATAGTCTGACAGCTTATAATCTGACAAAAATGCATATCTTTTTACATCAAGATTACCATCTTTAACACCTTCAATCTCCAGCACCTTTCCTGTTGTAATATCTCCGCTTTTGCATGGTATGGCGGCCTTGATTTCTCCGCTTTTGTCTGCCAATATGCATATAACTTTTCCTGGATCTTTAGCAATTATCCGCATAACCATTAATGATATTTTTATATTATTTCCGTTTTTTAAATCAGATAAATAACTCTCCCTCTTACTCATACGTCCTCCAAATCAAATCTTTTTTCTAAATGTATAGGATTGCACTGCAATTTTCGAACAAGTATAAGTTAAGTTTACGTAAAGAAACTCTATTGTATACCTGAATAAGTTATTTATTTATATTTTTCTCAATTCAAAAAGACACCCGATTTTCAAGGGTGTCTCCTATTAAAGTTCACATAAACTGCAGTTATTATCACAATTTTATATTCTTGACACTTATGTTGTAAGCTTTTCATTATGCTTCTCCATGTGAGAAATATACCACTTGTTAAGAATTATTTTTAAGGATGCCGTTACAGGCACAGCAATTAACATTCCAATAAGTCCCCCTACATTTCCCCCTATGAGAATTGCGAGCATTGTAAATACAGCATGTAAACCCACACTGTTTCCCATAATCTTAGGTGCTAACAGATTATTATCTACCTGCTGAACCGCAATCATTCCAATTACTGCCCATAAAGCTGTGACAGGTTCTCCGCTCAGGAGTGCCATAGTAACAGCAAGAACAATTCCTACAAAAGGACCAATATATGGTATCAGATTACAGATTCCTGATATAATTCCAATAATCAAAGCATAATCTATACCGATCACAAATAATACAATTGCAGACAAAGCTCCGACCATTGAAGCCTCAAGAAATTGTCCTCTTATATACTTGCTAAAGGTATCGTCTATAATAGTGAATATTTCTCTCAAGTCAGTTCCTGTTTTGCTTTCCCCAAAAAAGAGATTAAAAATCTTATTCCACAAATCAATAAAGTATTCTGAATCCTTTATTAAATAAATGCTCAATACTAAAGCTATAACGAAAGTAGCTATATTACTTCCAAAAGATACTATAGAATTTGTCATTGTTCCTATGCTTGATGTAAAATAGCCCTGTACAGAACTTACAAATTGAGCAATCTTGTCATTTAAATCCGGTATCAAAATATTTAGACTTGCTAATTTATTGCTGATAGAACTTACGGATAAAGTTGAATTGCTTAAGTATTGTGTAAAGTACCCTGCCATATTAGCAATTGTTGTATTATCGCTGAGTTTTCCTCCAATCATGATATATATTCCTGAAATAAGAGCCACAAAGACAGTTATTACTCCTGTATACATCACTAAAATCCCTGCAGTCCTTCTGGAATCCGGTTTTTTGAATATTTTTTTACGTTCTAAAAAACTCTCGATGTTTTTCACTCCTGGCTTAAGCAAGTACGCAATAACCAGTGCAATGATAAGAGGTTTTACAAGTTCAATAATTTTTCCAAAAGTATTTGTCACTAAAGAAACAATAACCCCTACATTGTTTAAAAAAGTTATGCCCACATAAGTCAGCAGCACTGTCCCTGCTGCATATATGCAGTACTTTAATATATTTTTATCCAATCTCATTTTCCCCGACCTTCCTGAAGAATTTTCAATTTAATGAAAACTTTGAAATTCCTGTTTTTCCATTTATTTATAATTATAATAAATAGACAAGCACAGGTAAAGCTTTAAATCAGTATCATCAGTATTTTATTCTCTTTTTAAAGCATATAAAAATATCTGGCTTGTTTCCACCCCATTGTAACTTTCATTTATATTGGAATATTTCTTTTTCAGCTTTGCATATAATTTTTGCATGTATTTCGCTCTATAAGGAAAATGCTTCATTATTTTGTTAAAGTACCTTCTGCTGTACATTTTTTTATTCTTTGCAGCTGCAAATAAAATAAGATTTATACAATTTCTGTATATCAGTGATTTCAACTCATCTTTATTTTCACAATTAAAGCAGTCCATATCGTCTAATAATCTATTAGTGAAACTTATCAGCTTATTTGTTACATTGTCCAAAGGCCACTTCTTAAATAATTGGGAAATAACAGTCATATGCCGATTTATGAAATCTTCCTTAACATCCTGAAGATCATCGCATATCTGAAGCAGCATTCCATAGCCAAAGAAAAAAGCAGCTTCTCTTTCTGTCAATATTCCGTTTACTAAATAAGCATCTGCCAAAACTGAAATCCCGCCCTTTTCTATACTTATTCCCAAAATATCCTTCTCATAGGGTCCGCTTATACTATCCTGCTGCTGTAAGCTTTTTCTTTGAGCATTATGAATACAAAGAAGACTTTCAAAAACTTCAGGATAAATGCTGCGGTCATATTGTTTTTCTATTTTACTCACTAATTTAAAAAGGCTCGTCTCGTAATCATTCCCAGGCAGCAGTTTCTCACCGGATAACCTTCTTTGAAACACATTGGTGATTCTGATTTTTTCTTCTGTGCTGATTTGTGTATTATCCAAATAATTGTCTGTGTATGGATACAGCATACTATATCCAAAAATTGATGGTGTTAACTGAGGTTTTTTAGAAAAAAGCAACTGAATCAAATTCATTATCCAGACATTTCTGATTGCCTGACCTATATCGTCTATATCAATATCCGGATTAAAATTTTTTACTTCATTGATAAAGCTCTCAGTAGCCTGCAACATATCCTCTTTAAGCAAAATTTCTTTATCCTTCTCAGATATTAAATCTGATTTATCTATGAATCTGTCTATCATTAATTGTATCTTTTGTTTCCAATTTTCACGTTCCTTTTCCCCAGCCGGAAACTGTTCTATTGCTTTAAAAAACTGATCAACAAACTTATCAGTTTCCTTTTCCTGATTTCTTTTATACCAATAGCCGGTTTCCTGATGAAGCTCTGGAAAATCTGTATTTGTGCTCCACCATATATCTGAATACAAACTTACAAATTTTGAAACTTTTTTTGATACTTCTAATTCATTATTCGTCCCTTTGTTCATATATTTCTATGCTCCATTCTGCTCAAGGCCCTAAAGAATAAATATTCAATAACTATATTATATCATAAAAGAAAGCCCCCCCAAAACCAACAATAAATACAAAATAATGGCAGCTGCTCTTTTACGATTGTTTTTTGCACAATTTTAAATTATAATAAGTTGATTAAAGGAGGGGGCAAGACCATGTTTGCAGAAGAAAGGCATCAAGAAATTTTAAATATACTTAATAAAGAAGGAAAAATAATTGTAAAAGATCTGAGCGTAAAATTTGATGTTACTGAAGACTGTATAAGAAAGGACCTTAAGTCCCTGGAAAAACAAGTGCAATTAAAAAGGACCTATGGAGGCGCCGTACTTAACAGAGAATCATCACCCGGGCATTATATAATAACGAAAAGGAATATTGACGTTCCTGCAAAGAATACCATCGCCATGAGAGCTTTCAATATTATTAATGACATGGAAACTATATTTCTCGATATCTCTACAACTAACATAATACTGTCAAAACTTCTTGCCAAAAGCTCAAAGAGAGTCACTGTGGTTACAAACATGTTAGAAATAGTTAATATTCTTTCCGGGAAAAATAATATAACTGTAATATCCACTGGAGGCATCCTGAACAAAGATTTGGAAGGATTCACAGGGGTTTCTGCAATAAAATTCATTTCAAATTATAAATTTGATAAAACATTTATAGGCAGCTGCGGAATAGATGTCTTCGACAGAAGCATAACTACCTTTCAAATGGATGATGGAACAACAAAAAAAGCTGTTGTTGAATCCGGGAAAAAGAACTATATTGTCATGGAAAGCAAAAAATTCCATTACTACGGAAATTACAAATTTGCAACCATAGATGACATAGACTGTATTATAACTGATGAATCACCAGCGGGTGAAATCAAGAATATCCTTGATGAGTTTAATGTTGAAGTTCTATAGAGAAAAAGCCGGGTCATCATTATAACCCGACTTTTTTATTTAACCTTACTTACAGGCGTCCCTCACTATTTTTCCGTTATTTTTTTTATCAATACTTTATTTACCCTCTTTCTGTCGCATTTCAGTATGGTGAATTCATAATTCTTATATGTAATTTTATCATTGATTTTAGGATAAGATTTTAACTGTGAAAAAATAAACCCTCCTAGAGTATCGATGTTTTCAGCTATAATATCAGTACTAAGAAGCTCAACTATATCTTCTATGTGAACCTTGCCGTCTACTATATAACTGCTGTCATCGACCTGAGTAATTTCATCACCCTCCTCATCAAACTCATCCTTTATTTCACC
The DNA here is from genome assembly GCA_040217795.1 of Clostridiaceae bacterium. GTDB lineage: Bacteria > Bacillota > Clostridia > Clostridiales > Clostridiaceae > Clostridium_T. The sequence goes on along the minus strand of JBEHWK010000027.1, from coordinate 23,826 downwards.
TACAATTTCTTCAAGGATATCTTCAATTGTCACCAACCCTGATGTACCGCCATATTCATCTATAATTATGGCCATCTGGGCTTTTTCTTTCTTGAATACCTTAAGCATTTCACTTATTGACAGGGATTGCGGAACAAATTTAATCTCTCTGATAATTGATTCGATATTATCTGTTTTTCCTTCAATTTTTTGTTTATATAAATCTTTTATATGTATAAATCCAATAATATTATCCTTGCTTTCCCTGCACACCGGATATCTTGTAAGCTGTTCACTTAAAGCAACCTTCAGGATTTCCTCAAAGGAATCCTCTATATAAATGCATATAATATCAGTACGGTGTATCATTACTTCTTTTACTGTTTTTTCAGAAAAATTAAATATGTTATCCACAAAGGTCAGCTCAGTTTTATCTATCAGCCCATGCTTATAACTTTCCTCCACTAAAATCTTTATTTCTTCATCTGTATGAGCTGCTTCATGTTCATCAAACTGTGAAATTCCAAATATCTTTAATACTAAATTAGTACTGTGATTAAAAGCCCACATTACAGGAAATGTTACTTTATAAAATATAATCAGCGGCATAGCAGTATATAGTGCAATCTTTTCCGCACTGATTATAGCCAGTGATTTGGGAGCCAGTTCCCCAAGAACAATATGAAAGCCGGTTATTACGGCAAATCCTATAATAAAAGAAATTGAATGCACAGCATTTTCTGACAGATGTATCATCTTAAACAAAGGTGCCAGCATATCTGCAACAGCAGGTTCCCCTACCCAACCCAAACCTAAAGATGCTAAAGTTATACCCAGCTGACATGCTGACAGGTAAGAATTAAGGTCTTTAACAACTTTCAATGTATTTCTTGCTCTTCCGTCTCCTTCAAGAACAAGCGTTTCTATTCTTGATTTTCTAACTTTAACCATTGAAAATTCTGTAGCAACAAAAAATCCATTCATAAATACAAGTAAAAATACGATAATTATATTGATAAAAATTACCATTTAAAAAAGCCCCCTCCCAAGTCGTTTCATATATTTACTTTCTTATATTATACCATACCTGCTGATAATTTATATCACAATGATTTTTTATGAACTTACAAGTATTATAGGTACGGTTTACAACTATCTGGTCTTTTTAAAAAAGTTATTAACCGTACCCTGAACCTATTTAAACAAATTTAATAGTATTCCTCCATTTTGAGCTATAAAATGGGCAAATACCAGTGAAACAATGGACATCAATTTAATTAATATATTCATGGATGGTCCGGATGTATCTTTAAAAGGATCTCCTACAGTGTCCCCGGTTATAGCTGCCTTATGGGCTTCACTTCCTTTTCCTCCAAGTTGCCCCCCCTCAATGTATTTTTTAGCATTATCCCAGGCTCCTCCTGCATTGGCCATTAATACAGCCATAAGTACCCCTGAAGATACAGAACCGCATAATAAACCGGCTAAAGCATCCTTCCCTAACAGCATTCCCATAGCTAAAGGTATGACAATTGCTGCTGCTCCCGGAATGAGCATTTTCTTTAAAGCAGCTTCGGTGGATATCTCGACACAGGCAGCATAATCCGGTTTTTCTGTTCCTTCCAATATACCCGGCCTTTCCCTGAACTGCTTCCTGACTTCCTCAACCATTCTCACCGCTGCTTTTCCTACTGATTCCATGGTTAAAGCTGCAAATATAAAAGGAATCATCCCTCCTGTTAAAAGTCCTGCCAATGTCAGAGGATTCAATAAATCTATTTCCTTAATCCCTGATGTTTCAGCATATGATGCGAATAATGCCAATGCTGTTAACGCAGCTGAACCTATTGCAAATCCTTTTGCTATTGCTGCAGTGGTATTTCCCACAGAGTCGAGTTTATCAGTAACTTTTCTTACATTCTCATCCATACCTCCCATCTGTGCTATACCTCCTGCATTATCAGCTATAGGTCCATAAGCATCCACTGCTACTACAATTCCTGTAGTTGACAGCATTCCAACAGCTGATAAGGCAATTCCATAAAGACCATTTAAGGGCACCAGGCTGCCCCCCATTGAAAAATATGATACTAAAATCCCTAAAGATATCAACAATATGGGTAAACAGGTTGACTTCATCCCTACAGCCAAGCCCGCGATTATATTTGTTGCTGCTCCCGTTTTAGACTCATTGGCTATCTCTTTAACTGATAAATGCTCAGATGATGTATATATTTCTGTTATTTTACCTATAGCTGTACCTATGAGTATACCTGACAAAACTGCTAAAAATCCGTTATAGCTTCCAAGATAATACTTGCTTAAAATTGCTGCAGATATTATTGTTAAAACAGAGGTTAAGTATGTCCCATTATTTAATACCTTCTGAGGATTATTTCCTTTGCTGCACCTGATGGATATTGACCCTATGATTGAAGCTATAGCTCCTGCTCCGCAAAGAGCAACAGGGAAGAGTGCTTCTTCATGTCCTTCAGTAATCTTTACTGTTAAACCTAGTGCTATGGCTGAGATAATTGCTCCTACATAGGATTCGAATAAATCAGCACCCATTCCTGCCACATCTCCTACATTATCTCCTACATTGTCTGCAATGACTGCCGGGTTTCTTGGATCATCTTCCGGTATGCCCGCCTCTGCCTTTCCTACCAGGTCTGCCCCTACATCTGCCGCCTTAGTATATATGCCTCCCCCTACTCTGGCGAATAAAGCAATTGAGGAAGCTCCCAATCCAAACCCGGTAATATATTCACCATTTAAGTGAAATACTAAGGAAAGAACACTTATTCCTAATACTCCCAGTCCTGCAACAGACAAACCCATCACTGAACCTCCTGAAAATGCAAATAACAGCGCCTTGCTTATACCTTCTTCTGCTCCTTCTGCGGTTCTTACATTGGCCTTAACAGCCACTTTCATACCAAAATAACCGGATAAGATAGAAAATATAGCGCCAGTGAGAAAGCAAACAGCAGTATTAATATTTAAAAAAACATAAATAAGTACAAACATTAATGTAATAAATACTGCCAGGTATCTGTATTCTTTTCTAAGGAAAGTCATGGCACCCTGCTGAATATATGATGATATTTCATTAAGTTCAGTATTTTTTACTGGTTTATTTACAATCCACCTGCCTGTAAGCAAAGAATATATTAAAGCAACAATTCCAACTAGGCCTGAAACCCATAGACAATTCATAATTCTCCTCCAAATAATATTTTCTCTTTCTACTGATAATTCTATTATCTGAAATTCTGATTTATACAAGAAACAGCCTGAAGTTTATATAATTATTAACATATCCTTATTTAAATTCAAAAACTTTTCCTATACGATAAAAAACCAGTTTAAGTTAACAAAACTAAAACTGGCTGCTTATGGTAATCTAATCTCTTATGGGCTGGTAGATATCAAGTTCACAGTAATTGTCTTTAGTTATAGATGTATCTAAATACTCCAGTCTGAAAGAATCTGCAAATTTGAAATCTGACTGAAATATCCATTTCCTGTATAAGTGAGCAATCACTCTCCCAATATGCCTTCCTCTTATATCTACCGGACTGAAGAACCCGACAAATCTGAATACTACGTATTTATTTGCCGGTATTGAAACACCTTTCATTCCTTCTGGAATATGATTTAAATCCGATACCTGCACAGAGGGCATGTAATACATATACCCATCATCACTTTCGCTCCAATTTGTATATCCAATATAAATATGAGGATTCACAGAATTAGTAATTTTTTTTCTGGTATTATAAAAAAATTCTAACCCGTAACTGCTTGCAATATTTTCTCCGGACTTGCTGAAAATCTTATGCTCTTCACCTACAATATTATACTTCTGCCTGAAAACAAAGAATGGTTTGTACGTTATTGAATTATCCACTGCAAGAATTTCCTTCGGGTTGATCTTTTCCGTCAACCTTATTGAAATATCATCTGTACGCACTTTTAACGGTGTGCATCCAAACTTTTTTCTGAAAGCTCTTATATATGACTGCTCATAATTAAACCCACAATCAAAAGCAATATCTATAATCCTTTTATTTGTATGTACCAATTCGTTAATACTCTCCGTCAGCTTTCTTGATTGGGCATACTCAATGATAGATTCTCCTGTTAAAGACTTGAACACCCTGTGAAGGTAGTACTTTGAAACTCCAGTTTCTGCTGAAAGTTCATCCAAAGATATTTTACTGTATATGTTTTTTTCAATGTACTCAGTACAAACTTCAATAGTATCTTTTAAATTTATCATATAAACCTCTGAGTGATGAATTAAATTATAATAATTAAATATTTAAGCAATAGTTGTTCATTTCTAATAAATTATATGTGATAATTTAATTAGTGTAAATATTGGGCAAAATATTGTCAAGCACATTATGGAGGTATAAGTATGAAAAAACGTGTTGTAATAACTGGAACAGGTGTTGTATCATCTGTGGGAATGGGAACTCAAGAATTCTGGAACAATATCAAGGAAGGCAAATGCGGAATCAGCAAAATTGAAAGAGCTGACGTTTCAGATATGCCTACGAAAGTTGCAGCTGAAATTAAGAATTTTAATCCTGAAGATTATATAGATAAAAAAGAGGCAAGAAGAATGGACAGATTCTGCCAGTTTGCAATAGCAGCTTCTGATATGGCTGTTAAAGAATCTGGACTTGATACTGAAAATATGAATAAGAATCGTCTTGGAGTTATAATCGGTTCCGGAATAGGCGGAATTGAAACTATGGAAAACCAGTTTAAAACAATGGCGGAAAAAGGAGCTGGAAGAGTCAGTCCTTTCCTTGTACCTATGATGATATCAAATATGGCTTCTGGCCTTGTTGCTATAAAGTATGGTGCAAAAGGTTTTGCGGAATGTGTGGTTACTGCCTGTGCAACTTCTACAAATGCTGTAGGTGACGCCTTCAAGGTTATTCAAAGAGGTGATGCAGATGTAATGATAGCCGGAGGCTCCGAAGCTGCTATCTCAAGATTGGCACTTGCTGGTTTCTGTTCAAGCAAAGCTATGACAAGAAACGAAGACCCTGAAACTGCATGCAGACCTTTTGACAAAGACAGAGATGGATTTATCATGGGTGAAGGAGCAGGTATACTGATTCTTGAAGACTATGATCATGCAGTAAAGAGAAATGCAAACATAATTGCTGAAATCACTGGTTACGGATGCACAAATGATGCTTATCACATCACTTCACCTGCGGACGGCGGAGAAGGTGCTGCAAGATGCATGGAGGTTGCTTTAAAAGACGCTGGCATTAATGCTTCTGATATAGGCTATATAAATGCCCATGGAACGTCCACAGGATTAAATGATAAAAATGAAACAGCTGCAATAAAAACTGTATTTGGTGAAGATGCATATAAAGTGCCTGTAAGTTCAACAAAGTCTATGCATGGACATATGCTTGGAGCAACTGGCGCAGTAGAAGCAATCATTTCTGCCCTAGCAGTAAAGGAAGGGTTTATTCCTCCTACTATAAATTATAATACACCTGATCCTGAATGCGACTTGGATTATACTCCTAATAAAGGCAGAAAGGCAGATATTTGTTACGCCATGTCAAACTCTCTTGGATTTGGTGGACACAATGCCTCCATAATCATAAAAGCTTTCAAGAAATAAAAAATGAAAGAACACCTTAGACATAGTTAAAATCCCCAAAAAGTAATTTTACATTCAGGAGCATTTTTTTCTTTTAAGAAAATGTATGCTCCTGAAATTTATGTCCACTATAATATCTCGCATCTCATGTAATAAATTCTACAAAACTATAAAATAGTAACAGGGAATTTTGAAAGGAAGAAAATGAAATGATGCCTGTTGATTAAGCACATCATTTCCTTTAACTAATTATGATTTTGCAACTGCAACTATCAGGTATTAAAAACATCACTTTCTTTAAGATACCCGCTGTCTATTAAAACTTCAACTACATTGTCAGCAGTTACAACCGATGTTGAAAAAAGGATTGAGGGTATATCCGCCTTACCATTGTTTACTTCACCATTAACATCTATAGGCTGTCCCCTGGCAAGCTTAATGGCTGCCTCAACGGCTGCTCTTGCCAGCTCTCTTGTATCCTTAAATATAGTCATCAACTGAAGTCCTTGTACAACTCTTCTTACAGCTTCCAATTCTGCATCCAGCCCTGTAACAGGAACCTTCCCTGCTAGCCCCTGAGTCTTCAAAGCATCAATTGCAGCTCCAGCTAATTTATCATTTGGGGCTAATATGGCACTAATATTATTATTATTTTCCTTAAGTGAATTCAGAACTATGTTATAAGCAATATTGGGATCCCAATTTTCTACTTCTTTATCTGTAACTATCTTTATATCTCTGTTAAGGACCAAAGGCCTCAAATACTCCATTGCTCCCTCCTTAAAAAGTCTGGAATTATTATCTTTAGGATCTCCTGACAACAGTATATAATTGCCACGAGGAGCTGCATTAATGAGATATCTAGCCTGAAGCTCTCCGATTCTTAAGTTATTATAAGAAACATACAAATCCACATCACTGTTATTAATGAGCCTGTCATAGGCAATTACTTTAATTCCTGCTTTATGAGCCTTTTCAACTATTGTTTTTGTACTAGATGAATCTACGGGAGCTATAATCAATACATTTATGCCTTTGGAGATAAGGTCTTCTACCTGTTTTTCCTGTTTGGCTGCATCATTATCTGCAAATTCCACTGCCGTCCTTGCCCCTTTATCTGCAGCATAAACTTCCATAGCCTGCCTATCCCTTACCCAATGCTCATCTCTTTGATTAGGTAAAGAAATACCAATAAAAACTTGCTGCCTGTTACAGGCCATTTTCCTATACATATGATTCCTATGATGTTTTTTTGAATGTGCTGCTTTTTTCTTATCTATAACTTCCTTATTTACATAGCAAACTGGTGTGTAAAAAATCAGAGGCAGTAGGATATACATTTTTACCCCATCCTATTTATTTATCTATTAATAGAATATTCCGGAAATCCCCATACGTGCCAAGGGATTTTTCTTTATTATATATGGATTTACGTACCATAAACCTGTTCTTTGGTAAGATATCCGCTGTATATCAATACTTCATTTACATTATCTGCAGTTACCACCACTGGCGTAAAGAGGATTGAGGGTATTTCCCCTTTGCCATTGTTTACATACCCATTCACATCTACAGGCTGTCCCCTTACAAACTTAATGGCTGACTCTACAGCTGCTTTTCCTAACTCTCTTGTATCCTTAAGTATAGTAATCAACTGAAACCCTTTTACAACTCTTCTTACAGCTGCCAATTCTGCGTCCTGCCCTGTGACAGGAACCTTCCCTGCCAGTCCCTGGGTTTGCAAAGCATTAATTGAGGCACCGGCTATCCCATCATTTGGGGCTAATATTGCATTAATATTATTTTTATTTTCCTTCAAAGAATCCTCAACTATCTTGTAAGCAACATTTGGATCCCAATTTACCACTTCTTTATCTGTAACTATCTTTATATCTCTGTTAAGAACCAAAGGCCTCAAATATTCCATTGCGCCATCCTTAAGAAGCTTGGAATTATTATCTTTAGGATCTCCTGACAGCAGAATATAGTTACCAAGAGGAGCTGCCTCAATGAGATATCTGGCCTGAAGCTCTCCGATTCTCATATTATTATAAGAAACATACAAATCCACATCACTGTTGTTAATGAGCCTGTCATAGGCAATTACTTTAATTCCTGCATTATGAGCCTTTTCCACTATTGCTTGTGTACTATATGAATCTACTGGAGCTATAATCAATACATTTACACCTTTGGAGATAAGGTCTTCCACCTGTTTTTCTTGTTTGGCTGCATCATTATCGGCAAACTCCGCGGCAGTCCTGGCTCCTTTATCTGCAGCATAAGCCTCCATAGCCGCCTTATCCCTTACCCACCGCTCATCTCTTTGATTAGGCAAAGATATTCCAATATATACTCCTTGCCTGTTAAAGGCTTTTTTTCTATAACGGCTTCTTCTCCGATGTTTTTTTGAATGCACTTCCTTTTTTGAATCTAAAACTTTTTTATCTTCATTGAAAACTGATGTACAAAAAAACTCTGGCAGTGAAATATACATTTTTACCCCCATCCTATTTACTTATCCATTAATAAACTATTCAAATGAAACCTATATGTGTCCTGTATTTTTTCACTACATGTCATTAGCTTGTTAGATCCTTATCTAATAATAAAAGCAGGAAAACTTATTTAAAGCTTCCTGCTTCTTTAATCTATTTTTCATAAGGATCAATATGAATATTTACCCTTGTATATTTGAATTTTTCCTGCATATCTTTCTTAATACTTCCGATTATGTCATGTGTTTCTCTTACAGTTAAGTCCGGATCCACTGTAATATGAAAGTCAATATGCTTTACATTTCCTGATTTCCTGGTCTTAAGCTTATGGTAATCCTTAAATTGATGGCAATGTTCCTTTATTACCTTTTCAATCTCTGCTTCTTCCTCATCTGTTAATTTTGTATCCAAGAGATAATCCAGTGCATTTTTTGACAGTTCCCATGCTTCTTTTATTATGAGCAGCGCTACAAGTATTGCTACAATTGAATCCAGTATCAGGATTCCTGTAAGCTTGATAAGAATAATGCCTATTCCTACTCCCAGGGATGTGTATACATCCGTTTTCAGATGAAGTGCATCCGCTTCCAAAGCCATTGAATCTTCCTCTTTTGCAACCTTGTAAAGTTTTCTTGATACTAGAAAATTGATCAAGGCTGCTGAAAGCATAACTGCAATTGCAATAAACGCCTCTTCTATTTCCACTGGTTCATATATTTTTCTTACAGCTTCATTTATTATCATTCCCGCTGCAACAAAAATCAGCAAACCTTCAACAATTCCTGAAATATTCTCTATCTTCCCATGTCCAAACGGATGGTTTTTATCAGCAGGTTTTGCAGAATGTCTTACAGAGAAAAATGCAACCAATGAAGCTGCCAGATCCATTCCTGAATGTATTGCTTCTGAAATAATACTTACTGAGCCGCTTAAAATACCCGCAACTACTTTTAAAATTATAAGTACTGTGTTTGATATTATTGATAGTAAAGCTATTTTCACTCTTCTATCCCAATTAGTCATAATCAAGTCCTCCCTTAAAAAAAACCTGCAGGATTATAATTATTATTATAGTCCCACAGGTAACATTTCCTGCTGCCAATAAAGGCCCGGTACATCCAGCTTTTTTCACTGTGCACCTGATATTATTATTAAGATATTAACTTTTTACAGTATAATATAATTGTTATATGCTGTCAACAATGCTGTTCTGATTTTATTTATTATCATAACCATTAACAACAACTTCTAATTTTCCTGTCTCCGGATCTATAATCAATCCATGAACTATTAACTCTTTAGGCAGCAGCGGATGTTTCTTTATCATTTCCACACTTTCCTTAACTGATTCCTGTACAGAATCAAAACCGTGAAGCCACTTTCTCACATCAATCCCTGCATTGCATAAGGTTTCTATCACTTCTTTTGATATACCTCTTTCTACAGCTCTTTCCAAAGTCCTGCCAACATTCATGTTATTCATGCCACATTTATGGTGTCCCACAACCAAAACTTCATCTGCCTCAAATTCATATACTGCAACTACAATGCTTCTTATTATACTTCCAAATGGATGCATTACAGCTGCCCCGGCATTTTTTACGAATTTTGCATCTCCATTCTTAAGATTCAGTGCTTTTGGAAGAAGTTCTGTTAATCTTGTATCCATGCAAGATAAAATTACCAGCTTCTTATCAGGTTCTTTTGAAGTTATATATTTTTCATACTCTTTATTTTCTACAAAAATGCTATTAAAGTTCAATATTTCCTGCAATTTATTCATAAATAATCCCCCAAATTTTGCTTTTTAACTGATTATATCATATAGATAATAAACAATAAATTGAATTTTTCATATTATAAACTCTCCATATGCCTGATAACTCTGAATCTTTCAATATTATAGTCTTCGTAAGGGGGTATTCCTGCTTTCTGCAAAGCAATTTCAAGCTGCCTCTCAACTGTATCCACCCCTTCAAGATCAGGCAGTAAAAGTCCTCTTCTCCCTCTGCAGCTTACAATGACACCATATTCACTTGGATCCAACTCCTGTTTAGAAGAAGGTTCCGGCTCTGTCAAAACATCTACAGAGAATACTATGTCCTTAAGTTCCTCTTCTTCCACTCCATTGAATCTGGGATCATTCAAACCTGACTCTATAGCATTCCTGATTATCTCTTCAGCTACACTGTTTGTTACCGGAAATATTGTTCCTATGCACCCTCTAAGATTTCCATGCTTTTTCATTGATACAAAGACCCCTCTTTTTGTGTTTTTCATTTCATCTGTCACATAATCCGGAATCTCCTTCATAATTTTTTGGGTTTTCAGGTAAGTTGTCAGGCTCTCTCTTGCCAGCCTGACATATGGATCCTGTTGTTTTTTTCTTTTCTCATAATAGGCTTGTCGTGATGATTCCAATTTCTCCAATTTAGGAGAATCTTCAGAAATGGTTATGAATTTCATAATCCCATATCCCACTCCAAATGGACCTTCGTAACTCATAAGTTCTCCTTTGAATTTCTTCCCATCCAAGGCCCCCAGTAAAATTGCGGTAGAACGCCTTCCACATTCCCCTGCGTTGTAAATTATATTTTTGTCTATGCTGAATATGCCTTCTACATCTCCTTTTTCTAAACAATGAAGGAATTCCTTATCAAATCTTTCACCGCAGGGATCAAAGCCATAAGGTCCCTCTGACTTCAATTTATGAGATAAATCTCCGCTTGCAATAAGAACAGCCCTTTCCTTCAACTCATCAACAGCTTTATTTATGCATATCCCGAATTTATATAAGTCAATGTCACTTAGGGGCGCATAAGTTATATGTACAAGCTTATAGTCTTTATAGTACTTATTGACGAAGTATAATGGAACCATAGCTCCATGATCCAAAGTAAAAGTTACATTATATCTGTTTAAAAATGACTTTGTAGTCATTACTGCAGCAACTCCTTCTTCCTGTGAAAGCTCGAATATTCTGCTTGTGAGAGATTTGTTAATCTTAAGTTTCATTAAGATATCAGGCACCCCAAAATTTCTGAGATTTCCGGAAATTTCATTTTCATAGCTCATGGAAATGGCATCCTGAAACATAGTTCCGTGTGGAGTTATTATAACAATTGTTTCTGGAGCTTTTTCAGCAATTTCCTTTCCCACTGCTCTGAAACCTTCAATTGTATTGCTGATCTTCTTTTCTTCTCCTTTTCCTACCTCAGGAATTATTATAGGCGGATGGGGAAGCAGGTAAAAACCTAGTAAACTCACAAATATCACCTCTCAATAATTTATCCTTTTTCTTAAATTATAGCCAATTCCCCTGAATATTGAAATGGTTTCCACACAAATATTCGTACTATTGTATATTGAACTCCTTAAACAAGACCCACGTATTTTCTTCCCACTTATAAATACTTATGTTATCAAACAAACAATTGAATTTGCAGGGAATTTGTTTAACATATTCATAGATTTCAGTAAATACAGACCTTAAATTTTTTGATGCCAATGTGACATGAAACACCTTGTCTTTTCCATCCTTATCAGTAAACTTTATATATTCGAGGGTGCTCATAGCATCAACGAGCCTGTTATGCATTGCTTTTCCTTCCTCTGACATAATTACATTCATGTAAATAACCCTTTCACCGAAACTATTATACCCATCTAAATCAAATGCCTGAGAATGTTCTTTCCCGCAAAAATCCCACAGTAAATATTCAAGTTCAGAAATATCCCCTTCATATTCAAAAGGTGCTTTAATTGTAAAATGTGCCGGTAATTTTGAAGACTTGACCCTGAATTTTTCATACAATTCCTTCCTTAACTTATTGTTAAAATATCCGGCCTTCCCTTTTACTGTGCATACAACTACGTATCTCATAAAAGAATTCTCCTTTCTATAAGTTAAATTCTAAAATATTATTTACTGAATAGGGCTCCTTTATGAAAACTTAATTTATATTTGTTCGAAAATTATTTATCTGTCAAAGGCTGCAGAATAATATTTCCTGCAGCCTTTGACCAATGTTAATATTTTATTTGTTCAATTTTGTGTTTTCATAAATTTTATACTCGTCAGAGGAATAAATAACTTTGTAACTGTCATCATATGGCAGATATGTGTTAAGAATATCATTTTTAGAAATCAAAAGATGGGTAAAGTTATATTTATTCAAGACTTCTTTGTAATATATTCTACCACTTTTCATATCTGTATATTCCTTCATAATATTGTACTTTTTATTGTTGGTTTCTAAAAATACTTCTGCCCTTGGATCAATATATACTTTAAATCCTCTAAATTCCAGATATCCCCCATCATTATAACTGGTATATAGCTTAACTTCACTCTTATTGAACCTCTCTAAATAATCAGAGCTTTTAACTAATTCTTCAAATTCTTTACCCTGATTCATGTTTGATTTATATATAGTAAATAGTGATACTGCCACTATCATCCCAACTAAAACTTTTCTTATCAGCAGGGTTCTTTTGTCAGCTTTCATATTATAATCTTTTATTTTATATTCTTTTAATAAATATGATAATGGAATAATTCCGCATATTATAAATAATGGATAGCTTCTTACAGATGAAAGTGCCAAATATGCTGTACCTAGAGCAAGAAGCCTGAATCTTAGCCTGTCATTTCCTTTTCTGGCAGTACACTTTATTATGAATACTATAAATAATGTTATGAAAATCAACTTACCCCATGCTGTATTTATGTCTGAAGGTAACATTTCCGCTACATAGTTACTAATTTGGGGGAACCCATAGGATTTATATAAATAAGTCTTTTTTTATACCATTCTTTGCTTTTTAAACAATAAAGATACCTTCTTCCTATCCTTGTATAACCTTTATATAAACTTTTCTGTTTCTGGGTCCATCAAATTCACAAAAGTATATTCCCTGCCAGGTTCCAAGTTTGAGGTTTCCATTTTCCACCACAATATTGCATGATGATCCCATTAGTGAAGCTTTAATATGAGCATGGGAATTGCCCTCCAGATGAAGATACTCGTTTTTTTCCGGAAATACCTTATTCAGCCCTGATAAGATATCTGCTATGACATCCGGGTCAGCATTTTCATTTACAGTTACTCCGGCTGTGGTATGGGGAATAAAAATTGTTACAATTCCATCCTTAACCTTCTCTTTTCTCACTGCTTCTTCTACAAGTTCTGATATATCTATGAATTCCTGATATTTTTGGGTAGTTATTGAATATTCCATTATGTAGTCTCCTTTATTAATTACAATTCTTAATATAATTCTATCAATAAAATCTGGAAACATGGAAGAAATTTCTCAAAAAAAACCTGCATTCAGTTTTTTTCTTCTGAATGCAGGGCTCTTATTATACTCTAGGTATATCCAGTATAGCTCCTCTGTTTCCTGATGTTACTAATGCAGCATATCTTGCCAGATATCCTGTTGTGATTTTCGGCTGTCTTGGTTTCCATTCTGCTCTTCTTTTTGCTAACTCTTCATCACTTACTGCGAAGTTGATAGTGTTGGCCATTATATCTATCTGAATTATATCTCCATCTTTAACTAATGCAATATTTCCCCCTACTGCAGCTTCCGGAGAAACATGTCCTATTGAGGCTCCTCTGCTGGCACCACTGAAACGTCCGTCAGTAATAAGTGCAACCGTGCTTCCTAATCCTCTTCCCATAATTGCAGATGTAGGCGTAAGCATTTCTCTCATACCCGGACCACCTTTAGGTCCTTCATATCTTATTACAACAACATCTCCATCAACTATTTTGCCAGTGTTGATTGCTTCCACTGCATCCTCTTCACAGTCAAAAACCTTTGCAGGTCCTTCATGTTTCAGCATTTCTGGTGCAACTGCTGAACGCTTTACAACACATGTGTCTGGAGCAAGATTTCCTCTAAGAACTGCTATTCCGCCAGTTTCACTGTAAGGATTTTCAACTGGTCTTATAACCTCTGGGTTTTTATTATAACATCCCTCTATATTCTCAGCCACAGTTTTACCTGTGCAAGTGATTAAATCAGTTTTCAACAAACCTTTTTTGTTTATCTCATTCATTACGGCATATATTCCGCCAGCTTCATTAAGATCTTCTATGTAAGTATGACCAGCTGGTGCAAGATGGCATAAGTTTGGCGTAACAGCACTTATTTCATTTGCCAGGTCTAAATCTAAATTTATTCCTGCTTCATGTGCGATGGCAGGTAAGTGCAGCATGCTGTTTGTACTGCATCCTAAAGCCATGTCCATTGTCAATGCATTTCTGAAAGCATCTTCAGTCATTATATCTCTTGGTCTTATATTCTTTTCAACAAGCTCCATAATCTTCATGCCTGCATGTTTTGCAAGTTTTATTCTCTCTGAATAAACTGCTGGTATGGTTCCGTTCCCTTTAAGTCCCATGCCAAGAACTTCTGTTAAACAGTTCATGCTGTTTGCTGTATACATTCCTGAACATGATCCGCATGTAGGACATACTTTGTTTTCAAATTCTTCAAGCTTTTCCTCAGTCATTTTTCCTGCATTATAAGCTCCCACAGCCTCAAACATGCTTGAAAGACTTGTCTTGCATCCGTCAACTCTCCCTGCAAGCATTGCTCCTCCACTTACAAATATCGTAGGAATATTTAATCTCGCAGCTGCCATTAAAAGACCAGGTACATTTTTATCACAGTTAGGCACCATTACTAACGCATCAAATGCATGTGCCATAGCCATTGCTTCTGTAGAATCAGCTATTAAATCCCTTGTTACCAGTGAATACTTCATTCCCTGATGGCCCATAGCAATACCGTCACATACAGCAATTGCAGGGAAAACCAATGGTGTACCGCCTGCCATAGAAACTCCCGTTTTTACAGCTTCAACAATTTTATCTAAATTCATATGTCCTGGAACAACATCATTCTGTGAACTTACGATACCGATAAGTGGTCTATCCAATTCCTCTTTTGTTAACCCCAATGCATTAAATAAAGCACGATGAGGTGCACTTTTAGTTCCTTTTGTTACCGAATCACTTCTCATATATTATAACCACCTTTTCATAATATAGTTGTATACTTTTATGGTACATTGTATGATGTCTGTTGTCAACAAAAATATACTCTCAATCTATAGAAAATTTTTGTACTTACTCTTCTGTTTTAATAAAGTGTTGATTATGTTTATCAAATAAAAAAAGTGACTTCGTCACTTTCGCTAGGGAACCCTATGGTTCCCTTCGACGACACTACGTATCTGAGCACCCTCCTTGACGGCGGGGAACACAACTTCCCCTGCACCCCTTGCCTTTTTTTATCGTATAGGAAAGAATACACTTTCCTATACGATAAAAAAAGACATGTAAAAAAATATTCAACATGTCTTGATATACTATTCATTATCTATGCCAATTCCCCTCATTGCATGAAGTATATGAAGCTTCATGGCAGTTCTTGCTCCATCTGCATCCCTCTTTTCTAAAAAATCCATAATCATGCGGTGATCATTCAATGTATCCTGAATAACCCCTTCATTTTCATCAGTCAATATGACCCCCTGATCAATAGCTTTATATAATATAGGGATGAGTTTATTCATAAATTCATTATGAGTGGCTTTTGCAATAGATTTGTGGAATGCCTGCTCAGCTTCTGTCCTGTCTTCATTGTTCAATATTTTTTCTTCTTCAAGTTTTCCATAATGGAGTATTCTCTGAAGTTCCCTGTCTGTAGCTCTTTTAGCTGCAAAGTATGCCACTTCAGGTTCAAATATCAATCTCATTTCATACAAATCTTTAACGTTAAGTTTTACAGCAGACAGCTTATCCAGGCCTAACCCTTCATTCATCACATTCTGGCTTGTTACAAATGTTCCCTTTCCACGTATAATCTCAAGAACATTTTGGGTTACAAGAATTCGTATAGCCTCCCTCAGTGTAGTTCTGCTTACCTTCAGTTCCTGAGAAAGCTCATTTTCATTAGGAAGCTTATCTCCCGATGAAAATCTTTTATCTATGGTTATCATTGAAAAAATGTCATCGGCAATTCTTTCAGCCATACTTTTTTGTTTTCTTGGCATAAAATAACCCCCTTACTTTATGTTTATATCATATAATAAAAGATGTCATTTTTCAAGAAAGATGTCTGATGTCTGTTGAAATTTATCAGACTTCCTGAAGAATAAGTTTCATCTCAGATACAAAATATTTTGCAAAACTGTCTGAGCAAGAAGCAATTTCGTCAATAATTGCTTTTGCATTTTTCTTTTGCCCTTTATTTACGTATGCATTAAACATTATATAACTGTATAGATGTTTTTCAAAAATGTTATCCTCGATGTCATCTAACAGATTAATCATCTTGCTGCAATATTTCAATACCTTTTCTACATTGCCTGTATCTTCATATACCCGAACCAGCCTGCTTACCGTATGAGTATTATTACTTCCCAAAACGTAGGCCTTTTCTAAATACTCTGCAGCTTCATTATAACAGAAAATGGTGAGCATTATGTCCCCAATATAATAAAGAAGCTCTGGATCCTCCTTTATATTTTTTGCTGTATTAAAATATTTTAACGCATAAAACAATTCATGATCTGCAAGCAGTGTCTTCCCTCTCTTTTTTAAAAATTCAAAATCCTCTTCACTGTAAGAACCTTCAATAGTCCCGTACAAATCCTCATCAGTATATGCAATCTTTACGAATTCTCCTTCATAATTATTTATATATTCTATGACTTCAGGCACAATCTTAGTTTTTGCATAGTAATAATCTCCATATAGCACCCTCGATACTTCAAATTCTTTTCCTTCAGCAGTAAGATAATTTCTTTCTATTAAAAATGTTCTGTCTTTCTCCGGAAGCAAAAAGCAATCATGGGCTGCTGCTTCAGTTCTATAGCATTCATCACTGTCTAAACTGCCAAAAAGAGGGCTGCTCTGATCTTTTCTGTAAACCACCGCATTTTTGTACCAACCGACAATTTTCGTTTCATTTAAATCATTGGTTGCAATCCAGACTACCAGAACGTCATTAATAAATTCATCCTCTTTTGTTATCCCGTCAAAATGCTCCTCAATGTTTAAACTCCCATCATTCATTACAAAACCATAGCATTTGCCGTTAGTATTAAAAAAATTTGTTGAATCATTCCCATATTCCTCTTCCTCATTAAAACTCAGATCCCGACCTATAGTATAATAATGTTTCATCCATGAAATGTGAAAAAAAATAACTTTCATTATATTCCCCCCAATTTTAGGCTCAATGCATTTCCATATATTTACATTGTATCACTTTAAAATTTAAGATGGAAGTAACAATAAAATCTATATTAATTACTTTTGAAAGTCAAAAATATGACAAAAGCCTTATGCAAGCATAATACAAGATTCCTCTGTTGCAGTTGGAACCCTATAGCTAAACAATAAGGCTTTTATTTCTCACCTTCTAGAAGTGTTTTCCATTTTCGTAATATCTGTTTTTTTCCAAAACTGTGAAGATCACATCAACATCAGTACAGCCTGCTGCTCTGACCTTGTTTGTTATTATTAAGGCTGCCTTATCCTGAACTTCCTGTCCTCTGTCAAACCATGCAACCTCAACTTTTGGGCATCCTTCACAAAAAACTCCATCGATTATATATGTGGATTCATCAACTTCAATTGAAAAAGAACTTCTCGGACATTTTATCAGTTCCTCCAATTCATCTATAAGTTCCTTGCTTATCTCTATAACCTTAGCAGGTTCAATAGCTTTAAATTTCAATGCCGGCATAAAATATCCCCTCTCTTAATAATTAATGTCAAAATAAATTATATCATACATCTGCTGATGCAAAAAATTGATAATCTATTATTTTTTTTGAAAATAATTTTGGGGAATAAGCTTAATAAAAGAACTCCCTTTTACAGCCGAATTACTTGAAGAAATAAACAGCCTCTTCTTAGCTCTGGTCAAAGCCACATAAAAGGTTCTTTTCTCTTCATCTAAATTATTGCCTTTTACTGCAAAGTATGATGGGAAGATTCCATCCTGAACGCCTGCAATAAACACAGTCTCATACTCCAATCCCTTTGCCTGGTGAACTGTAATTATTGGTATTCTCGCTTTTTGAGTCCTGTTTATTATAAGCCCTTCAAGCTCCCCGTTTGATAGTGCAGTAAGTCTGATTGCATCCATAAGTGAATCTCTGCTGCTTTTGCTCTTGTCATCCAGTTCCCTTAGCAGGACATAGAAGTCCTTCATTCTTTCTATCTTTTCTTTTCCATCTTCACCTGAATATAAGGTCTTGAGATGAAATCCATTCACTATTTTCCCTACAATATCATGGGGACGTGCATCTTCTGATTCCTCAAACAAATTGTTGACCTTTTCTGATATAAATACAAAGGATTTAAGATATTTTTTCATATAGGCACTCCGCTGTTCCGAGGTAGGTTTTAATCTCTCCTGAATTGCCTTAATCAAAAGATCTTTTGTTGCCAGAATATCATCCATTGCATTATGGCTTGGTCTATTTTCAGTATTAAAATACTTACTCAATGTCTCCAACTTATGATTAGCCAGATTTGGATAGAATCTTCTGTATATATCCAGAGTATCATAGAATGATATAAATCCAGGTTTCCCAAGAGATATCCTTACAAGTTCACTGGTCAATATATTTATGTCATATTGAACATTATGACCAGCTATTACTGTGCCTTCGATATATTTAAGGAATTCCTTTAACACAACTTCTTTATTTTCTCCATTTTCCCTTAAAAACTCATCACTGAATCCATGTACATGTTCCGAATCTTTAACAGATTTATTATTTTTCAGAAATCTTTCAAATTTATCAACAACTTGTCCTTTCTGGTTTATCTTAATAGCTGCAATCTGGATTATTTCGTCTTCAGTAACATCTATCCCTGTACTCTCGACATCAAAGACAACAATATTGCCCTTATTCATCGCATCAATAAGTCCTGAATATTTTTCACCTGATTGTGAAATATCTTTATCAATAAAATCAGACAGAGTTATGCCAACCTTTCTGTATTCTTCCGATTCAATTATTTCAAGAGTTTTGTCTCCTATTCCTGTGGGAAGCCTCTTTACAATACGTCTCAGACTTACAGAATCATACTTGTTGCCGATTAGTTTGAGAAAAGCAATAATGTCTTTTATCTCCTGTCTCCTGAAAAACTTAAACTGGTCCACAAGCATAAATTCAAAATTTAATGCTTCATATTGCATAATACTTTTCAAATGCTGACTTAAGTTTATATTGTAGCGATTATCCCTAGTGAGAACACATATTTTCGTTAAATCTTCTTTTATTTCTTCCAGGTGTTTTACCTCATTAAGTATGAATTTAGCTTCTTGTCTTATATTCTCAGCTTCTTTAATAACAATTTTCTCTCCCTGTTCTCTGGATTCTGCTGTAATCCCCTCTTTATATAAGTCTTTTGTTTCAGTTGGAAACGCCCTTGTCAAAAACTCCAACGAAGCCTCAGTAAGTTCTCTTGTAGCTCTGTAGTTTACTGAAAATACAATTTCAAGAGGATTGTACTTCTCCTTGAAGCTTTTAAATATCTGCTCAGGCTCAGATCCTCTCCACCTGTAAATAGTCTGAAATATATCACCACAAAGCAAAATTCTGCTGCCCTTAAAGAGCCTCTCTATTATGGAATATTCCAAAAGACTGGTATCCTGAATCTCATCGATATTGATATATTTATACTTTTTCCTTAAAGCTTCTGCAGTATCTGTATTTTCCATTATTTCCCTTGTCTTTACTATCAGGTCTGTAAAATCAAGAGCATGGTTATTATACAGCATGGAATTATAGGTATTAACCAGAACATGGCCTTTTTCCTTAAAGAAATTTCTTAATTTAACATTTATATTTCCCTTTTCCATGCATATCTCATCTATCTTTCTATTATCTTTTCCCTCTAAATATTCAACTGTTTTTTTATAGTCCTGCGAAATATCATCACTATAAAAACCTTTTTGTGCCCTTGTAAGCTTTGCTGTATCAATGAATCTCTGCATTGGCACTGCTGGAAGATCAAAGTAATTGCAGCTTTTAATAATTTCCCTGCAGTCATCCTCATCAAATATTGTAAAGTCCGCAAAAATATCTGTGCTTTTTTTGGCTTCCATTTTAATTACATCATAACAAAAACTGTGAAAAGTTCTTATGGTCATGTCCTTAACCTCAGTTCCTGCAATCTTCTCAATTCTTTCCTTCATCTCTCTGCAGGCTTTGTTGGTAAAGGTAATGCATAATATCTCGGAGGATTCAGCTTTCCCCCTGCTTATTATATCTGCTATTCTTCTAGCTAAGGTATCTGTTTTTCCCGTACCTGCAGATGCAAGAAGTATAATATTTCTTTCCTGTTCATCAATAATCAGTTTTTGTTGCTCATTCTGCATCTTGCCACCTCTTTTTAACAAAGCACTCACGTTGATAATGAGTGCTTTGTTGTTTTATATTTAATTATTAATATAATTCTGCACTAAATTTCCCAGAATTACAATATCAAGTTCTAGTAGTTGATTCTTCCCGAATAAGACAGAGTATTAATGTCATAGGAGAATATTCCTTCACTAGTTATTACATATAAATACTCCCCGATATAGATTATCCTCATCTTACTCTGGTCAATGTCTGCATTGATTAAAAGTTCTCCAAATTTCTTTAGACCATCTTCCTTTGAGTACTTTGCCAAATACACAAGATTATAAGTTTTTCCATCATTTTTGTTGTATTCACGTACAGGAATTCCCACCATCAACTTGCCCTTGTTTATAAAAAATCCCTTATGGTCATAGAGAACCTCTGAATAATAATCAGCATTCCCTATTATCAATGCAGATATCTCCTTAGGTGAAGTTTCATCCTTTACATCAAACAAAGATAATTTCATTCCTATCCTGACATTCCCCTCACTATTCATTTCCTGTCCGAATCCCATAAGAGTTTCATTATCAACAGGGTGAAGATAACTGCTGAAACCCGGGATTTTTACCTGCCCTTTAACCACAGGATTTTTTTCATCCTTTATATCTATCACAAACAATGGGTCCACCTGCCTGAATGTTACCATAAACACTGTGTTCTCCATGAATCTTACGGAATATATCCTTTCAGTCGATGCCAGCCCTTCAAGTTTCCCCGTAACTTTAAGATCTTTATCAAGTATATACAGATTATTTGTGCTGTTGTTCGCCCATCCGTTGGTAGTTGCTATCCTAAAGCTATCCCCTTTTTCATCCATTGAAAACTGATTTAAGGTTCTTCCCTTTACACTTCCTTTTGCTGTGAGTTTTATATCTCCATTCTTTAAGGAAAACTTATATATAGACGTATTAAGAGTGTCATCAATAATGAGAGTTTTGGTCCTGTTTGTTCCTATGCCACTGCCTGCTATATACAGATTATTTTGTGTAGAATATATATTTCCTGCAGAAGCTAAGATATTCTCCATTTTAATTGCCTTCTTATAATTTTCAATATCTATTGCAGCTATTGTAAGTATGCTTTCCATATTTGTTCCAGGACAATACTCTATATCCTGAACGGGAATCGTAATCTCCTTATCTGTAAGGGAGTCATAATATTTTGGTAAATATCCGGTGCTTTTTTGTTCACCTGAGGATGAACCTTGATTTGTATCAAAAGCCCTAATAGAATATGGAGTATTGTTAATTACCATAAGCAGTTTGTCTTCAATAAGCCTGCTTGTAACTTTCAATCCGCTAAAGCTTAATTTTCTTTCCAGCTTAAGACTTGATATATCTTCCTTATTATAAATATATAACTCAGTCTTGGAACTGCTCAGATAATTTGTGGCAAGTATCACAACTTTATCTTTTGTAATATAAAGTTCATCTATTGTTCCTTTTATATCTATCTGAGATATGACCTTCATATCTGAAGGGTCAGTTGCTTTTATAACAATTACCTTTCCAGATCCTTCCCCGTAAACTTCCGGTGCTGTCTTTAGCTGGTAATTATAAATGCTGTTCTTAATGGTGTAGATATATGTTCCGTCTGTTTTTACAACATCCCCCTCATCCACTGATGCAACTTGTATATTTGTTGTTGAATACTCTTCCCCATTCCTGGTTCCATCTGAAACCCCAGAGCTATCTGCAATATTTTGACTTATTGATTTTTCCTGACCGTAATTGCTTCCTATAAGACTCTGCAATTCCTCCTGATTTTTTATATGCGGAAGAATAAGATTTCCATCATCAGTAAGTGTCTGATTATTATTTCCTGTATTTTTAAGGGATATATTATATGATATTATACCCAAGGTCATAACTAACGCAAAGGAGCAGGCAATTTTAAGAGTTCTGTTCCATTTTCTCTTTTTCTTTTCCTGCTTTCCTTTCTCCATTCCCTTATTAACTGCTGCAGAAAGTTCTTCCGGGATTTCAGTTTTCTTAAAATAATTTTTTAAGCCATCTTCTTTTGTGCCGGACTTTTCTATATTTTCATTATAATCTTTCTTCATTCCAAAACCTCCTCCTTTAACTCTATCCTCAATTTTTTCAGAGCTTTATTCAGATTGGTTTTTACTGTCCCTAAAGGCATTTGTAGAATTTCTGCTATCTCTGCTAATGTAATCCCTTCAAAATATTTCAGCTGCAATATTACCTTATATTTGGGGTCTAAAGCTATAATTGCTGAATTTAAGTCCATAATTTCCTCCTGATTTTCCTTGAGTTCATTTTCATCACTCCTGAGGTTCTCGTACAAGTTTACAGCTCTTTTGTTTTTATTGTAAACATCAACGGATAAATTGATGATTATCCGGGTAATCCAGGTATTAAAGAGCTTTTCATCCCTAAGTTTGCCAATGAAAACATAGGCTCTTGAAACTCCTTCACTTACTATATCAAGTGCATCCTCCCTGTTATTTACATAGGAATATGCTGTAACATAAAGCTTTTCCTGAACAGATGCCATTAATTTGCCAAATGCCTCATCATCTCCTTCTTTCGCCAGCTTCACCAATTGATAAATTTCCAAGCTTCACCCCTCCTCTCTCATATTAGACTGAATTAAGTGTTATTTGGTTTTACCATGACCATGGTTTTTAAAAATAATTTCTATTTTCAAGTCAATCATGAAAAAAATGAGCAGACATCCTTGTTTTCAAAGGTAATCTGCCCATTTCTCATCTTTTAGAGAACCAACTTCAACTATTAACTTATGCATGCCGCTTCTTCTTTCAACTCTCGAAGAAATCAACATTCATAAGTTAAGTTTCCGTAATGGTTCTCTATTATTTAACCAAAATATAACTTAATCACACTCTTTCACACACAACATCAATAGTTGAAGCATATCTCATATTGACGCCTCCTATTATTAAAACACCTTAGATTTGCGTATATAATAGAATAATTCTACAGAAATTATTCTATTCCTCTTTTCACAAACTTGCTTTAAGATCATTTCAGCTTATATCCTTATTTTTCGAACGAAAAAGGAGACACATACATTAGGTTTGTCCTAATATATGTGTCTCAAATTTCTTAAGCTTAAATCAGCTCAGATTATTATTTGTTTAAAGCTTCTTCAATAGCAACTGCTACTGCAACTGTAGCTCCAACCATTGGGTTGTTACCCATTCCGATAAGACCCATCATTTCAACGTGAGCTGGAACTGATGAAGATCCTGCGAATTGAGCGTCAGAGTG
>JBEHWK010000026.1:0-29121 GCA_040217795.1 Clostridiaceae bacterium | reverse complement strand
TCCTGATTTTCCTCATTAAATATTATAAATTTATCTATTATTTTGATTTCCCTATCCTTTACATATCTCATGATATCTATGGAGAACTTTTCAACATGAATTTTTGAATTACCCTTTTCTTTCTGGTATTCAATGGTAATCTTCTTTGTTTCTTCCTTGGTTATTGTCCTGTTTAAAAACTCCGGAAGCCACTTCTTCTTGTTAAAAGACAGGTAATCGAATTTAATTATTTCCTTAAGTTCCGATATTTCTTTTCCTCCTGTCTTTTCCACATAAAAATCCACAAAAACTTTATAGTATTCTGTATTCCCTATATTACGGTTGAAATAACCCTTTTCTTCAAAAAAGACTCCTAAATGGTAATAAAAATCAAAGGGGGTTTCAAATTTATCTGTGAAAAAGTTCAGGATATTATTAAACTTCTCGGAGTTATAGTATTTATCCACCATTTCCTCAACCTTTTTGAGTTTTATAATCTCATCATAGCTTAAGGCAGACGTCTTTAAAACTTCGTATGGCGGGTATGGTG
Source organism: Clostridiaceae bacterium (assembly GCA_040217795.1). Taxonomy (GTDB): domain Bacteria; phylum Bacillota; class Clostridia; order Clostridiales; family Clostridiaceae; genus Clostridium_T. The sequence continues at coordinate 28,592 of JBEHWK010000026.1, read as the reverse complement.
AAAACTCCATCCCCCACTTCTCACTTTCCGCTCTCATGGATGATCCCTTCAATAGTTTAAGGAATCCTAACTGCAGCTGCTCTGGTTTTATTTCATATACATCATTAAATGATTTCCTGAAAGTATTGAAATCTTCCCCGGGAAGGCCTGCTATCAGATCCAGATGCTGATGAATATTCTTTAGCTTCATCATTTCCGTAACCTTTTCTTTTATATCCTGAAAATTCACAAACCTGTTTATATTTTCAAGCACTTCCTTATCTGTTGTCTGAACCCCCACCTCAAACTGAAATCTCCCTTTAGGAGCGTTGCTTAACAGTTCCAGCTCCTTATCAGTAAGAATATCTGCAGAAATCTCAAAGTGGAATCTTGTTTTTGTATCTGCTTTTATTAAAAATTCCCAAATATCCATTGAAAATCTGTGGTTGCAGTTAAAAGTCCTGTCAACAAATTTCACAAGGGTAACCTTTTTATCCATAAAAAACTGCAGTTCTTTTTTTACCCTTTCAGCCGGAAGGAATCTTACCCCATGTATTGTGGAACTCAAACAGTATTTGCAGTTAAATGGGCATCCTCTGCTTGCTTCATAGTATACTATCTTTTCATGTATTGTATCGTCATTTTCTTTATAAGGAAAAACTATCTCTGACATGTCCATCAGAGGCCTGTTTCCGTTAGAAAACACCTTGTCGTCTTTCTTATAGTGAAGTCCATTAATTTCTTCTATATTTTTTTTCCCAAGTTTATATAGTACAAACTCCCTGAAAGTAATCTCACCTTCTCCGGTAATTACGTAGTCCCCATTATGTTCCTCCAGGAACAACCTGCTGTCATATGAAACTTCAGGCCCTCCGTAAAGAATCTCTATGCCTTTGTCTACCCTTTTTATCAATTCCGTCAGTCTCTCTACATATTCCAGGTTCCATATATAAGTTGAGAAAGCTACTACGTCAGGTTTCTCCCTGATTATTTCCTCTAATATCCTTTCAATCTTATCATTTATTGAAAATTCTCTTATAACCCCTTGATAGTTTAAATCCTCCGTAAAAGTCTTCAAGTATCTCACGGCCAGATTGCTGTGAATGAATTTCGAGTTGATTGCTGTCAGTAAAATCTTCATTTGTTTCTCTTCCTTTCTTTTTCAGCTTAATAAAAAATATGTCTTCCCATTCTTTAGTCTCCAGTACATCAAAGGATTGTTCAAGGTTTTTTTTTGCTATGTCGGCAGTCCATTCTTTCAGCAGATTACCGTCTCTCATAAAAAACTCCTTTATTTTTTCCCCGGGCATTATAACTCTTATCTTCTTATTATAAATCTCATTCTTCTTTTTATATATATCCCAAACGTATAATTCTCCGTCTTCCCGTAAAAAAGGGTATATTTGTTCAATTAGTTCCTGTCTCATTTTATTGTTGTTTATTTTTCCTAATGTAAAAAACATAATGCATATATCATAATTTGAATTTGTTATTTCACCTGGTTCACTTACACAGTCTACCACAATCTCTATATCCGAATATTTTTTTATATTATAGATAACTCCGTTATTGTCATTCCCTATATCCAAAATATCCCCTCTCAGTTCAAGGGTGCTTAAATTAAGAACTATTGTTTTCCCCATTAGATCCTCCGACAAATTACTCATAAATATAAGTTTCTATAATAAAAATAGAATTCCTTCATTGAGAAGGAATTCTGTCTTTTATATTTTCATTATAATATTTAAGCAAAAAACCTGCAGTTGTTTTCTGGGCTCTTGCCAGAATCTCTGAAGAAATCATATGATAACGCTCCTCCTTGTCTTGTATGCTGCCGTATTTTTCATGCTTTCTTTTTGCAAAAAGAGCATTTTCCTTGATGAATTCTTTTATTGAACTGAATGATATAATCCCATTCTCCTGAGAAAAATCATAATCATTGAAAAGCTTTGAAATAATCCAAAGTTCAAATTCCCTATGCTTTTTCAGCAGCTTATTATTTACATGGTGAGGCACTGTAGAATCCTGAACAAGGTGGCAGGATGCACCCAAATAAAACAAAGCCTTATCCATTTCATTTTTTTTCAGGTAATCTAATGATAATCTGTAATATTTCTCGCAATCATACAGAGCATTGGATAAACCATATAGTCCCTTCTCTTTTTCGAAATGGAAAAAGTGGCCTGAACTCTTAAAATCCTTATCTGCCCACTTTACTCCGGCATTCAATGGTTTAACATGCCTTTTATAAAAATCCCAGGCCTCAAGTTCACCTTCATTATGAAGAATCTCTATACCTTGAATATTTATAAATTTGTGAACAGTACAATTGGTTTTTACAGCAATCTTTTTTATTGGATTTACAGTAAAGAACAAACCTTTAACCATTTTCCCATACGCGCTTTCAAATTTTTGTTTCAAACTATTTCACCTCTTTCGTTATTCTATACCTTACAACAATACTTATTATGAACATGAACAGCATTGTTAAAACAATAATTGATAACTTTTTCGAAAAATAGGCAGAACTACCATTGCTTTTGTAAATCTTATATATGGATCCCTGATTTTTCTCTAATAATAAAATCCCTTCAGAGCTGATTTTGATATCATTAATTTCTACATTTCCCTTCACAGAAATGTATGAACTTAAAATGCCCTCTTTGCTTAAAGTGAATACCTTTTTTGCATGTTTATCAAAAAAAACAATGCTGTCTTTCGGAAAAACATCTCCGTTTTTATCAACAGCCAGCCCTCTTAAACCAGAAAGGGTGCTGCTTTGAAAAAATGGTGCAGGCGGATTATTGCCGGGGTGCTTTTCCAGTATCATTTTTGTTTTCTCCAGATTTTTTTCACTGAACTTTGAAGAATTTACAGGGTCTCCTCCTGAAAAGTCCGGCCATCCATACCAGACACCTTCTTCGATTGTATAAATATAATCTGTATCTCCATATACTGGTCTCGCTCCTGATGCCTTCATGCCTTCTTCACATGCAAATATTAAACCCTTTGAATCGGAATCCAACCCGGTTACATTTTTTAGCCCCCAAGCGTATAGTCCTTTATTGCCGCTTTTCAGATCATAATATATTACTGAAGCATTTCCTGGAAACCCTCCCTTTATTATCTGTTTCTTCGCTGTCAGAGTCCCATATGGTACAAAAGCTCCTGTATTGCCATAGTTCACTCCGCTTAAAACAACATCTGCTGGAAGAACATCATATGTATCCCCTTTGGAAGCTATTCCTGAATCTGAAACTGACCCTATTGCAATATATAACCTTTCTCCCGAAACCAAAAGTCTGCACTCTTTATCACTGCCCACGCTGGGGATGTTGTTCATCAGCATCTTCATGCTTTTGTCAATTATTTTAAGTTCATAAAGAAAATTCCCTGAAATAAAATACAGCCGCTCATTGCAATATGCAATTGATAATATATTCATTCGTGAATCTCTCATTATACACTCTTCAATTCCATCCGTTCCGATTTTTATTATTCTGTCCTTAGCAGCTTCATAAATGTTATTATCCTCATCCTCACATATGGCAACAGCTTCCGTTTGACCTTTATATACCATTCCATAAGCATATCCATCAGCTAATGACATCCTTATTTTTTCTTTAGACATTCTATAACTGAAAGCAGCACTTATCAAAATCATGCATATAAACGCTAAAAATTTTATACCTCTTTTCATCCTGCACCCCGCTAAACAATCTATAGTAATTTATATTTTAAACCCCTTGGATTAATTACTTATAATTGCCTGTTCTGATTTTCCAGAGATTTATTATGTAATATTTGTAAATTAGCAGGAATATTTTAATAATGAACTTATAAGGGGGATTTTATATGTCAAAGGGTAGCTTTTACAAAAATTCTTTTATTCTTACCTCCTCCAATATGACAACTGGAGTATTGGGGTTTGTTTTTTCAATATACCTCTCCAAAAAACTAGGATCAGAAGGAGTCGGGTTGTACGGTCTGGTCATGCCTATTTATAATTTGTTCATTGGTCTTATGACAGCAGGCATCATAGCAGCCGTATCTAAAACCTCAGCATATTATCATGGAAAGGGAGATTATCAAAACCTTATTAGAACTATCAATACCCTGGCCTTCTTTAATATTGTATGGGCAGCAGCAATCGGGTTGCTGGTATTCACTTTCTCACCCTACATAGGCACATACATTATTCATGATGAAAGAACAATTGATGCCATAAAAGTAACCTGTCCTGCAATGTTTTTTATTGCATTGTCAAATATTCTTAAAGGTTATTTTTACGGAGTATCTAAGGTAGCCGTCCCCTCATTTATAGATATACTGGAAAAAGCCATGAGAATATTCATCCTCGTAGCTTTTATATATTTATTTAAAGCAGGGAACCTTTCTTCATTGGTTGCTGCAACTTACCTTGCATTATGCACCGGGGAGCTTCAAAGCCTTGTTCTTTTATATATTTACTACAGAATTACAATAAGGGAAGTGACTCCTTCACCCAGCAGAAAAGAAAATAAGGCTCAATTGCTTTTTGATATACTTTTCATTTCTGTTCCTTTAGGTATAAATGGTTTTTTTACATCAGTTTTTTCAACTATCTCTACGCTGATAGTTCCTAGAAGACTTATGGTTGCCGGGTTTACTTATTCAGCAGCTCTGTCCCTAATAGGAAAATTTAATGGGATGGCTTTTATAATTGTGACTTTCCCACTAATTATTATTACATCAATAAATTCACTGCTTATACCCGATCTTTCCCAAAACATGAAGAACAAAGATTACTTTTATGCATATAAAAGAATCCGCCAGGTTCTGACTATTGCTTTTTTGCTGGGACTCTGCACTTTGCTTATATGTCAGACAGTGCCTGACTCCTTGGGAGAAATGTTCTTCAACAGAGATGATTTGGGCCTTTTTATCAGGTCTGCTTCAATATGCACCCCTGTTTTATTTCCAGCTATAACAATGTATGGGATTCTTAATGGCCTTGGAAAACAGGGAATGATTTTAAGAAACTCCCTGATTACAGAAATAATAGAAATTTCCTGCTTATTCCTGTTAACCTCCATTCCCCAAATCAATATCACAGGCATAGCAATCACTTATACCATAACCTCAATTGTAGGTTTTTCCTTAAATCTTCACGAAGTGAACAAAAAGATTCCCCTGAATTTCTCTTTAATCAACATTTTAATATTACTGCTGTTTTTCTTCCTTGGATCAATGATTATAGGCACTTTTCTTAAATACCTGCCTGGTGAAGTCATAATATTGAAGAACACTTTGGCACTTGTTCTTTGCGGATTTCTATTTTTACTTCTTCTATTTGCAGATAAAAAATTGCAGGACTTATAAAATCATGCAGGGGCTGTCCCATAATTATGGAACAGCCCCTGAAAATATTTTATTATCTGAGTTTCCTCTTCATAAAGCCTGGAAGTATTTTAAGTATCTTAGGTGACAATCCTTCGATATCCCGCCTTCTTATACCCTTTATTAGAATCATCATATATAGATATACGAATCCCCCTAACAATACATATATCACAGTCATAAGAGTAATTATTATCCTGTCTGATGCCAGATTGGAAGGCAATATATTTAATATCAATTTATCAGTTCCATATAAGCACAGTGTCATAATCACAGATGCCAGCAAGGGTTTCAGCGCCAGTCTTACAATATGTATCCTCATGCGGATGGTTTTTTCCAGCTTCCTGTGGTTCATTATAACCGGAATCATGAAGCATACAAACCCACCGGCAACGGCGCCGTAAATATTTATGCTTTTAATTCCTATTAAAATATAATTTGTTGATATCTTTCCGACTATCCCTAAAAACAGACTGAACAATACAAACCTGAACTTGCCCAAACCTTGAAGTATTGTAGTTTCAATTTGAGAAAGCCCCATAAGGATTACAACAAATGCTCCGAATATCATCAGGCTGCTTCCGTTTGTATTTCCGTAAAATCCAAGATATATATATTTATTAAGTAATGATAACCCAAATGCGGCAGGTATGGTTATTCCATATGTTAATCTCAGGGCAAAGTTAATTTTGCCTCTGACATTTTTCCTGTCCTTTAAAACAACAGCCTTGGAAATAGCTGGAAGCACAGCTGCACCTAACGCTGTAATAAATATCAGCGGTACATACATAAGATTCTTATACTTGCTTAAAATCCCATAAAGGATATCTGCATCAATCTGGTTATACCCTATATACATCAATCTGCTGCTTACATTGAACATATCCACTAAAGCACCAAAATTTGATAATCCTGCACTTAAAGTTATAGGTAATCCATATTGTATTATTTTCTTTACAATCGTTTTATTTGAAATTCTGTTTTCTATTATTGGCTGCTTTTTAATTTCACCTTTAAAATTTCTTCTTTCAAAGACAACTATGAGATATATACAGCCAATCAAGGCACCAACTGAAGTACCGGATGCACCTCCTGCGCTTCCCAGGGCCAAAGAGTCTTTAACAAGCAAATAAGCAAATAATAGACTTATAAATACGTTTGTAAGCTGTTCTATTACCTGGGACAATGCCAGAGAATTCATTTGATTTTTGCCGTTTAAATATCCTCTGTATGATACCAGTACAGAAGATATTAAAATGGTAGGGGCAACAGCAATCAAACCATAGCTTATATCTGATCCTACCATATAAGCCAGAGGTTTTGCCGCTGCAATAAGCAATATCGTAAAAAGGGCTCCCACCGCCAAAAGCAATTTTCTGGCCAATCTGAATGCCCTTAAAGCATCTCTTTCTCTTCCCAAGGCTGAAAACTCCGATATGACCTTGCATATTGCAGGCTGCATTCCGGCATTTGATACAGCATAAATAAATATAAAAACCTCATATATTTTGCTGTATATTCCGTAGCCCTGGTCTCCCAAAATTCTCGTTAGGATCGGTATATACAATACAGATAAAATTTTAACTAAAAAACCAGCTGCAGATAAAACCGCAAATCCCCTGGTGGTTGATTGCTCCTTCATAGATAAACCCCTATCATATACTAAATTTAAACACGTCAGTCTTTATCTTCTTAAACATCGGAGGCAGGGTTTCAGCTATTGTCTTGTTTTTCAGATAGCTGAACTTCTCAGGTACCTCTTTGAAAATAACTTTATATGCATACAAAAATTGATAATCTAATCCAAACTTATTATTAAAGAATGCATTTATTTTTTTATCCCCATACTTTGAATCCCCGATAATAGGATTTCCTAAATGTGCCAGATGTGCTCTCAGCTGATGACTTCGTCCTGTAATGAGCTCAATCTCTATAAGTGAAAATGCACCATTACTTTGAATTGTAGTTACCTCCATAGAAATCTCTTTTGTGCCAGGACCTTGCTTATCATATATCTTTGAAATATTATTTTCTTCATCTTTGGATATGTACGCCTGATGAATTCCGTCCTTAATTCTTCCTCTTACTAAAGCTGTATAATATTTCTTAACTTTTCTATCTCTTATTAATTCATTCAATATTTTCAGCGACTCAAAGTTCTTGCCAAAAAATACAATTCCTGAAGTGTTCCTGTCTAATCTGTTACAAGGTGCGGGTGTAAAAGTCACTTCTTTTTCAGGCATGTAGTCGCCTTTCTCATTAAGATAACTAAGAACATAATCATTTAAAGTTGCCTCTCCATTCTTTTTATCTGAATGAACTAAAACTCCCGGCCACTTCTCTACCAAAAGCATATTATCATCTTCATAGGTAATTTTCATTCCGCTTGGATCTACTCTTTTAAAATTTAGTTTCTTGTTGCTTTGGTCACTTTGAATATATTTTATTTCTACAACATCGCCTATTTCAAGAGAATATTTTTCTTTTTGTTTTCTTCCGTTTACTTTTATGTCCCCTTTTCTTAAGGCTTTGAATATAGCACTTAAGGGAACATCCTTAAGAAGCTTTCTTACAAACTTGTCAAGCCTTTGACCTGCCTCATTTGATCCTATTTCTATTTTCACAAAATCAACTCCATATTATCATTTATATCTTATAAATATATTTTTTCCACATCTTATTAGATTAATCGTATTTTATGCTCTTGTCAAATAATTAAAAGCTGTCTGGCATTGTATTGCCACTCCCACAGGCAATGCTCTTTCATCAATGTCAAATAATGCATTATGGATCGGTTTATCAATCCCTTTTTCTTTATTCCCTATTCCAAGGAAATAAAAGGCTGCATCCCTCTCCATGGCAAAATATGCAAAGCTTTCTACTCCCATAAATGGTGCTTCCTGCTCATATATATTTTCTTTGCCTATTATCATCTCTGCTGATTCTTTCAATACATCCACCATATCATCATTATTATATAGACATGGGTAGCTTTCCTGTATTTCAACTGTGCATTCTCCCCTGAATGCAGCTGCTATTCCCTGAGAAATTTCCTGTATCCTTTTCACCACATAAGCCCTGTCTTCTTTTGTCATAGTCCTTATTATCCCCTGAAGCACAACTTCATCAGGGATTATATTTTGAGCAACTCCGCCATGAATGCTTCCTACAGTTACTACTGCAGGATTTACAGGAGCCACTTCCCTGCTCACTAATGGTTGAAGTGCTATAACCAGCTGAGATGCTATAACTATAGGGTCTATGGTATTATGCGGTTCAGCTCCATGGCCTCCCTTGCCTCTGACCTTTATGGTAAAAGGATTTGACGCAGCATTTACAACCCCTTTTTTTACTTTCATTTCACCTGCCTGAAGGCTTTCATTTACATGCAGTCCGATAACAGCATCTACATGAGGATTTTCCAAAGCACCTTCTTTTATCATTACCGGCGCTCCTCCTGTGGTTTCTTCAGCCGGCTCAAATAAAAGCTTCACGTTTCCCTTGAAGCAATCCTTATACTTGTTCAAAACTTTAGCTGCCCCCAAAAGAACAGCAGTATGGGCATCATGCCCGCATGCATGCATTTTCCCCTGCACCTTTGAAGAATATCCACAGTTCTTTTTATCCTGAATAGGCAAAGCATCCATATCTGCCCTTATCCCTATGGTTTTTCCCTCCTGTTTCCCTTTTATGGTTGCAGCTATTCCTGTCCCGGCACATTCCACAAAAGGAATACCCTCTTTTCTTAAGAATTCTTTAATGACTGTTGAAGTTCTTACTTCTTCAAATCCCAACTCAGGATTTTCATGAAAATCCCTTCTCCATGAAACTAATTCATCATTTATATCCATCGCTTCTTTTAAAAAATTTATCATTAATATGCTCCCCTCCGGAATCTTAACTTTACAACTCAAAAATAAGGCTTATATTCTCTTGAATATAAGCCTACTTTAAATTATATTACACCTTTGGATTTGTTTCAACCGTCCCACCGTTCTCAGATGAATATAACCTATTCATCTCTTAATAAATACTTCATGATCCTGTCAATAACATCTTTATTATATTCAACAAAGTATTCATTTTCTCTTTTAGCATTATTAAAAACATATACTCCATCTATAAAAGACAGTGAGCAGGAATCTTTCATAACACTATTAGGATTTAAATTATTAAATTCAAGTTTTCCATTTTTTATTGAATAAACAATAAAACAATCTGGAAACACAATCCTCTTTTCTTCTCTGTTAAAAGAAACTTCCTTTCCATTAATATAATATTTTTTTAATATATTATTTAACTCATCAACAAATTCCTGGATTAATGAATTTGTTTTTTCCTGTGTAATTTCAGATTCACAAAACTGTCGGATATATTTTTCTTTCCAATCCATCATCATTGCCACCTCAATATTACATATTTAGTATACATACACCATAACAGTAATATTCTTCATTCAGGAACTATTTCCTTTTTATTTGGAGATAAAAGCATAATTCTTTTTATCCTACTCAAGCACTTCCACCAGCCTGTTGAGAAACAATATGTTAACCGAGAATTTTCTTTTTATGCCGTCTTCAAATATGATTTCTGTCACATCATCACTAACGGAAAGAACTTCTCCACTTCCATGAGTCTTATGAAGTATCCTGTCTCCCTTCTTAAGAGGTGATTGGTCCCCTGCTATGCCCTCATGCTTCAGTTCCTTTATAAAAGGAGATGTTTCCATAAACCTTCCTCTTATGGTTTTAGGGGTATAAATATAGAGATTGTTTATGGCTCTTGTAATTCCCACATAAAAAAGCCTTCTCTCCTCTTCAATATCCTCGGAGTTTATGTGAGGGATTATCTCATTGCAGCAGTTTATAATGTGGACATTTTCAAATTCCATGCCCTTGACCCCATGGATAGTGCTTAATAATACTGCATCTTCCTTAAAATCTGATTCCTTCTTTTTCAGCAGGTTTTTTACCTCTTCAACATGAACAAGCAATAAGTTAATGCTCTTAAAATCTAAAGCGATAGTTCTGAATTCCTCAATTATCCTCTCAAAGTCTTCCTTTGCTATCTTGAATTTTTCTCCGTACTCTCTAAGGTATTCCCTGTACTCCAGGTCATTCAGCACAAAATCTATAGCTGAAGGCAGCGACAGCTTATTTAGGAATGCTATATCCTTTTTTAACCTTTCCAGATTGTTAAGCTGAAAGCTTTTGAAGTCTCCTTTGCTAATCAATTGGTCAAAAACATTAATTTTTTCCCGCAAATTACCCATATTCTCCAGATTACCTTTGCTTATATACCTGAAAGGTTTATTGATGATTCTCTTAAAAGACTCTATATCATAAGAATCTATTGATAATACGAGATAAGATAAAATATCCCTGCAAATGAAATGTTCAAAAAAATTATATTCTTTGTCCAAAAATCTGAATGGTATTTTTCTTGCTATAAGTTCATCGCTGATGCTTCTGGATTCTATGTTAGTTCTGTAAATAACTACATTATTTCTTAGATGCTCTCCCCTGTTGTGTTTATCACTTATGGTCCTGACTATATCCTCTGCCTGCTGCTTTTCATTATAAGGCTGCCATACTCTGATGGAACCTTTTTCTTTTCTGAAGTTAATAATCTCCTTGCTGTTTCTTTCCATATTATTTTCAATTAGATTCTTTGAAAGCTTCACTATATTTTCTCCGCTTCTGTAGTTATAAGACAAAAATACCTTTTCCCCTCCAAAGTCCTGGTTGAAGTTAACCATACACTCTGGCCTGGAACCTCTGAATCCATAAATACATTGATCTTCATCCCCTACACAAAACAGAGAATTACTGCTGTTAAGGAGCTTGAGTATCTTTAATTGAATCAAATCACAATCCTGAAATTCATCTACCAGAAAATATTCAATTCCTCTGGAATAGTATTCTCGCAATCTCTTATCTTCTAAAAGCAACTTATATATATTTATCTGAAGGTCGTCAAAGTCCAGAAGCCCCTTCTGTTTCTTATATTCTTCATAATTCTCAACGCAGCTTTTTATTATTTCATCCTCCAACCCATACTTGCCCATGGAGTTTTTATATCTTGAAATTTCATTTAGTATTTCCTTCACTTTATCTTCCGAAATCTCATCAATATATTTTTTCAGGGTGCTTTCTACATTTTTGTAGGCTTCACCGGATGAAATAATATTTATCTCTCCCATATGTCTTCTTAACAATTTGTAGAACAACCCATGGAATGTACCAAAAAATGGAGATTTGAGCTGAGGATTGTCTTTAAGGAACCTCTCCTTCATATTATTTGCCGCAGCCTTTGTGAATGTTATAACAAATATATTTGTCCAGTTCACCTGTAAATCTTTCAATAAGTATTTCACCCTGTTTATTATTACTGTTGTTTTTCCGCTTCCAGGTGCTGCTACTATAAGAGTATTTCTGCTCTTTGATTTTACCGCTTTATCCTGGAACTTATCTAAACTGTATGACATATTTCCCTTGTTCCCCTGCTCCCCAAAATCGTAACAAACCGATTTTAGCACTCTATCCGTTAAATAGAATGGTAGTATCACAGGATTTTACTACTGGGATATAGACTTTCACCTATAAATCTCGGATGCCATTTAAGGCAAGCCTTTGTTACCTTATGATAACAAAGTTCTGCAAGATTGTGACTGTTAGTCACTCCTTAAATATCTTTTCCGTCAAAGCCTTTCACTTCGTGTACTTTAACAGTTTAGATAACCAACTTCAACTATTAATTTATACTAGCCGATTCTTGGTTGAAGCGTCCAAGAATCAACAAGTATAAATTAAGTTTACGTATTGGTTATCTATACTTAAAGCTATAAGACTACGCTAATCCAAGTATTTTTTTCCTGTTGATTAACCACAGTGCAGGGTTTTCACCTGCCTTTCCTTTTATATTTTTATGAATTTCATTCCATTTAGCCCATTCACTTTTATTATTAAAGCTATCTGGTTCAGTTACTAATTTTTCTTTTAAATCTTTTGGCACTTTTTCTTTAAAATTATAACTTCTTCTTGCTATAACCATAGCAGCTCCATTATGAACTGCCATTCCATACTGATGGCAATATTTATACAGGCCTATTTTGCTGGTAAATTCAGGTTTCACTTTTGATATTTCAACACCATTACGTCTGCAGGCACTTTCAAGCATAGCCAATAATTGTCTGTATACAAATTGATGTTTTATTCTTGCAAACTTGTTGTTTACATCTTTATCATTTAGAAATTTCAAGTCCTCAACTGCAATACCAACCCCATAGGTTTTGGCTGTTTGTATAACTTCCTTTATAATTTCTCCACATAAGTTTTGTCGCCTGTTGCTTCGTGCATAGGTCAGCTCCTCATTCCTTATATAGGTATGCCACCTATAGTTTCCTTTGCAATCTATCATCGTAAGCGCTAAGCCATCGGGGTTTGTATCAATTCCCATTACCCCATTATGCCCTGTATTCATAGTCTTGCATTGGTTTACCATATCTTCTTCGAAGGTTATATGGCAGTAATACCTGTCCTTTCTTCTTATGAGCTCAACCTGATATGCTTCACCTGTCTGAAGATAATCAAGGAACATCTGTCTGTAGTTTCTCCCGTTAACCTTACCGGTAGTTCTGGATAACTTTTGCGGCAAATAGATTTCAACCTGCATTTTCACTGCCCGGTTTGTTTCAGTTTTATCCAATGTGCTTATTTCAAGAAAGGTTCTTCTGTCGTTACCTATAATCCTTAAGTTGGGGTTGCCCTTCTTTGTTTTGTCCCCTCTTGAGCATAGCCTGTTGGAGCGGCATTCACGCCACTGTTCTCTTGATATAAGACCTTTGCACCTTTTTATGAACATTTCTTTAGTACCAAAGATTACAGGCGGGATAGTATTTGCACCAATAAAACTTTTATAATAACTTAACTTCCTTTGTCTTTTTTCCAGCTTCCTAATTAATGCATTCCTCTTTTTATCTGATAAATTCTTACTGGTATCATTTAAAATATTCTCAATTGCAGCAGCTTTTTTAAGGTAATTCTCATAATTTATTTTAAGGAGTTCCTTTTGACTTGATATTGTCTGCCGCGCATTCTCTGCCGCGTCTTTACTTTGTCTTATGTTTAATCCATATTTATGAGCTATGTCTTTTTCAATATCTCCTATCATGATATTCTCAAGGATTCTTTTGAAGGAATACCTTACGGCACTGCAAAATACAGTCATGAGATTATCTATGATTTTTACTTTTTCTTCTGGAATATTGATCAATATCGCTTTTATTGTTACTTTCACTGTTTTCACCTCGTTCTGTTTCAGGTTCAGGAATAACTTTTTAAAATCAACCTGCTATTACACACATAAACGTGCTGAAAACAAATAACAACGCTTTTGTGCTGCACTAATTAATTTACACATCTTTGATCTATCTCCTAAAAATTAGTATAGCCCAATATCCAATACTTATTACTACTTTGTTACTTTATGTTCTTTAATATTACTATTCAGCGCAACTGTTGTTCCCCTCCATGAATATATAGACACTTAACCTGATCCTTTTTCTAATAATTATTAACATAACTTTAAGTAAATATCTATATTGTAATAATTAATCAATAAGGTTACAATAATTTTAGAATATTTTCATAAAGGCGGTTTTATTATGACAGAATTCTTTGATGTTAAAAGTGAAAGAAATCTTACTATGCTTGTAGATTTTTATGAATTGACCATGGGTAATGGCTACTTTAGCAATAATCTCAAAGATCAGGTTGCTTACTTCGATATGTTCTTCAGAAGAGTTCCTGATGGAGGCGGTTATTGTATAATGGCAGGCGTTGACCAGCTGATTCAATACCTTAAGAACCTGAAGTTTACCAGTGAAGACATTGATTATTTAAGAAGCAAGAATACCTTTTCAGAAGAATTCCTTCAATATCTTGCAAACTTTGAATTTTCTTGTGATGTTTGGGCAGTTCCTGAAGGAAACCCTGTTTTTCCAAATGAGCCATTGGTTACAGTAAAGGGGCCGGTTATTCAGGCTCAGCTTATAGAAACTATGATTTTGCTTACAATAAATCACCAGACTCTTATTGCCACTAAGGCAAATAGAATATGCAGAGCAGCAAACGGGAAGCCTGTAATAGAATTGGGGTCAAGAAGAGCTCAGGGATATGATGGTGCCATATATGGGGCAAGAGCAGCCATAATCGGAGGTTGTGTCTCAACAGCATGTACTATATCAGAACAGCTTTTCAACATTCCTGCAACAGGAACAATGGCCCACAGCTGGGTTCAATTATTCCCGTCAGAATACGATGCTTTTAAAGCCTGGGCTGAAACATATCCTGACAACACCCTTTTCCTTGTGGATACATATAATGTAACAAAGTCAGGAATACCAAATGCAATCAAAGTATTTGATGAGGTTCTTGCTCCAAAAGGCTACAGGCCTAAAGGAATAAGAATTGACTCCGGGGATATAACATATTTATCTAAAAAGTGCAGGAAAATGCTTGATGATGCAGGATATCCGGACTGCAAAATTACTGTTTCAAATGCGCTGGATGAATATATCATAAGTGATGTTTTAAAACAAGGGGCAGCCATTGACAGCTTCGGAGTTGGAGAAAGATTAATCACAGCAAGAAGTGAGCCTGTTTTCGGAGGTGTTTACAAGCTTGTTGCCATTGAATCTAATGAACGCATAATTCCAAAGATAAAAATAAGTGAGAACAATGAAAAAATAACTAATCCTGGATTTAAAAACTTTTATAGAATTTTTGATAAGGACACTCACATGGCTATAGCCGACTTAATCACATTAAGCAATGAAACCATTGATGAAAATGAGCCATTGGAACTGTTCCACCCTATTGACACCTGGAAACGTAAAAAAATAACTAATTTCTACGTAAAAGATATGATGGTTCAAATTTTTGATGCAGGGAACTGCATTTATGATTCTCCTTCTGTTTTAGAAATAGCTGAACTTTCTGCTTCAGAAACTGAAAAATTATGGCCTGAAGTTCTAAGATTCGAAAATCCTCATACTTATTATGTTGATCTGTCAGAAAATCTATGGAACTTAAAACAAGGTCTTTTACACAGATTTTCCGGAATTTATAACTAAAAAAGTGACTTCACCACTTTCTCATACAATAAAAAAAGCGACCCCCGTCGCTTTTTTTATTTATATACAGATATTCTAGGCAGATTGAAATAACTTAAATCCTCTTCATACCTATAGCTATCAACATCCTTCAAAGATATTGTTTTAGCTGCAGCGAATTCCTTAAAAGGACATACCTCATTATCCTTAGAACCCACATACATAGGACAGTCAGAATAACAAATAAATTTTTCCCCGTTTATTGACCAAAATGGACACTGACTCATAAAATCCCTCCCTCGTATAAAGGATACCTGCATTTTATTCCTATTATAATCCAATTTGGTGGTAAAATAAAGAGGTTGTGGTAAAATTTTGTTATTTCGTTGTTAATTTTACCACAACCTACATTTTCCCGGTATCTTCTACCCAATTATATCTTTTTTCTGTTTTTCACTACTGAAATATTTATTATTTCATTTTGAAATGCCTTTAACAGAGCTTTTTCCAATACCTTTTCATGATCAAAGTTTTCAATGTCATTGCAGACAGCAAATACCTTATTAACTTCGCCTTCAACATTGCTGTATGTCAGTATAACGTTTGGTTTGTCATATTCTACATTTAAAATCTTTAATCCCCATGAAATCTGCGCGAAACCGTCTTCATATTTTAAATAAGTCAGTTCTTTTAATTTTCTTTTTTCCTTATTAGGATCATTTACAATTAACAGTTCATCTCCTACTTTATATTTAGCCACAGTTGTTACCTCCTTATTATTTTTTTAGTTTAACACTGTTAAGTGTTCCTTTCAACTGTTGATATATTATAAAATGTAAATATTTCTTTACATTTAATGTAAAAAATAAAAGAACAGAAAAATACTGTTCTCAAGAAAAATGAAATAAAATGAACATGGATTTATTAGTCAATTGTTAATTGTTTAACAACTGTATCTTTATTCTACCAAATTACTTATTACAATTCAATAGTTTTTTTGTTATTTTCTTCTTATATTTTAATTATACTTTCCAAATATTACATTCATTATTAAGCGATAAATATTGACAAAGGATAATAGTTATTATATACTCTAATCATTAAAAGTATAGGATGGTGAAAATGGATAATATAACAGCTATTTTTAAAGAAAAAAAACTTAAACTTACTCCACAGAGGATTGCAGTATATAAATACCTCAAGAATACAAAAGAACATCCATCCGCTGAGTTAATTTACAAAGCACTTCAACCTGAATATCCTACCATGAGTCTTGCAACAGTATATAAAGCTTTGAAAACCCTTGTAGAGGTTGGATTGGTCCAAGAAATAAATGTTGGAGAAGGTAACTTCAGGTATGACGGAACAGTTTCAGAACATCCCCATGTACAATGTACAAGTTGTTCTAAAGTTGATGACTTACATAATTTTGACCTTTCTTCATTAAATATGGAAGCTGAAAAACATTCAAAATATAAAGTTCATTCTCATAAAATTTATTTCTATGGCATTTGTGAAGACTGCCAGGAAAAATAGAAAAATAAAGCTATTTATTAGCTTTATTTTTTTTATTTAATTTTACTCCTATATCTACATAGAAAGCATTAAAGTTCTTACATTGTGCGGAGTGGCTCTTGGGAAATAGAGCCGAGAGCCGCGACAGCAGAATGTAAAAGAATTTTTGCTTTCTATATGTCATATAATTTTATAGGGGTGATAAATATGAAATTTAAAGCAATTCTCTTACACATAACTACCTTATGGTATTTTTTAATATTACTGCTTTCAATTTTTATAATTACATTTTGCTTAATATCACAAAAAAATTCCCGGGATACATTGCCTGTGGCCTCCTCAGCAGAACTTAAAAATGGAATTCAGAAAGATTTAAATGCAGACGGAAAAACTGATATAATATTTGTAACTTCCAATGAAGGTAAGTATTGTATTTCTGCGGATATTAACAACAGAAACTATATCCTTTCACCCGATGCTTCCATTGCTACCTTAGGGAGAGAATATCCTTACTGGGGACTGAGACTGTATGTAAAGGATATTTCCAGAGATGGAATACCGGAAATATTCATACAATCATCCCAGGAAAATATACCTGTCTTTCATATATTCTCCTGGAATGGGGTTGAATTTAAAGATTACTATTGTTCCAACAATAATGTGGCAGGTATTTTAAATTCTGATAACAATAAAACTCCAAAGGTATATTCCGGTAAAGTCGTAAATGGAATTTTTTCTTTCGAAAGTTATATGCTGTTGGGGAATTCATTTAAGAACAAATCTTTTGATGATGTCAACGTACCTGGTAAACAAGCTGTAATTGAACTGATTGATGCTATTGAATCTCCTGAAACACCTGGCAACCTGCCTGATTTTTTTGATAGTTCTTCTGATAAGGTTAATTCTTCCCTATTGTGGAAATTAGAAAAAAACATATACAGATATACTTTTCAAGATGCATTTTTTATAGATGACAAGTGGAATAAAAATGGAGATATTTACTCAATAAAATGGCAGATTAATTTCAAAAGGAGAAATATACAGACTTCAAAGGATGATTCTTTTATAGTTAATGCAAAGGTCGTATTAATAAATAATGGGTATAAAGTGTACTCTGTCAGTTTATATTAAACGAAGCTTATCCCCTTATAATTTAAAAGGCCGCTTAAGCGGCCTAAAAAGGGGGATGGGGGGTTGTTATAAAAAGCTATGCTCTTATAACCGGGAGATTTCTCTCCTTACATTTTCTATTATTGCCTTAAATACTAAGTTTATTCATGATATTTACGATTTAATCGGAAATATCTCCTTTTTTATACATATCTATAATCCTGTCTATGAATTTTGCCCGTTGGTGGTCTACCAGGCTCCTGACAGCCTTAAGCATTTGAAGATTCCTATCATAATTCCTGTTTTCAGAATTGTTTTCTTTCTCCTCATAAATCACCTTGTCATTTCCCCCTGAGTTTCCATGATTATCTCCGCCCAATTGGCTGAACAATGAGGTTAACCCTGATAAGTTCCCCAGGCTTCCCATATCAAACCCTTCAGTATTCATTCCTTTTAACAAGTTTTGAATCTGTTCTACGTCAATGTTCCCCCCCAATAGATTTGCTAATTGGTTAATGTCAAAATTGCCGCCTGATAAATCTGCCGACTGATTACCATTAGTGCTCCCTCCCAGCAGTCCTATCAATTGATTTAAGTCAAATCCCCAGGGTGCATTATTTGTATATTGAGGATTATTTGTATATTGAGGATTATCTGCTTTACCTGACCTATTTTTATGTCTTTTAGTCACATTGTTCCTCCTGAAATTACTATGTATTTTGTCCATATATATTTTTTGGAGGGTTAAACCCTCCAACTATCATGCTACAGTATTAACAGAATCCTCTTCCTCCAAGTATTCCAGATCCACATGCATTTATTCCACCGCAAAGCCAGAATAACAATATCAATACGAAGGCTCTGTCATTATTCAATAATCCTGTTTTGCATAATATAATCAATAATGGAAGTACTGTACATACATTCAATCCTGCAACACAGCTGGGGCCTGCGCCATATCCACCGTACGGCATAATAACATTATTACATTTGCATTTACTTTTGCTTCTGCTCATTTGTTCCACTCCTTTCATATTTTTTATTAATTAAAAAAACCTTCGTCTATTTCTTCCAAATGAACCGACTAAAATTATAAGGATAATTATTATGAGTATAGGATAGCATCCTCCACTATATGGTCCTACTCCGCTATAAGGAGCTACTGCATATGGGGAAACATTTTCGCAATGGTCATGCTTATCAGAATAAGGAAGCACATTTGAATACATTGGATATGCCGGATAACCTGCATGGCCTATTCCTCCGCATAAGAAGAATAACAAAATAAGCCAAATCCAAGTTCCTCCAAAGAAATCGTTTGTCCCAAAAAAGCCTCCAACCCTTGATCTTGAGCGGCTTCTTGATCTTGAGCGGCTTCTTGACCTTGAGCGGCTTCTTGATTTAGAACGACTTTCTGATCTTGAGCGACTTCTTGATTTAGAGCGGCTTCTTGATTTAGAGCGGCTTCTTGATCTTGAGCAGCTTTCTGACCTGGACCTGCTTCCGCACTTAAAACTACTTTCGCCGGAACATCCATCACTCAGCCCGCTGATAATTTCATTAACATCCATGTGAAATCCTCCTCTAGTATTAGTTTGATTTTCATATTATATACTATTCTCCCATGAAATTTTTGATACACATTAGTCCAGTATTAATACAAAGAGCAAAAAAAAAAGATGAAGTTTTTAAACTTCATCCTTTTCTTCATTCTCAACAACATCAAGAAAAATAAAATCAATTAATTCTTCTCTTCTTTTTTTATTTAATGAAGAGAAATAGAACAACTTATCATCTTCACTTAATTGTAAAGTTTCCCTAATGACATTTTGAGTTTTCTTTAAATCGTTATTAGATAACTTATCACTTTTTGTGGCTACAATTACAAAGTCATAATTAAAGTATCTTATCCAATTAAGCATATCAATATCATCTTTTGTAGGCTTGTGTCTGCAGTCCACCAACAGGACAACTCTTTTTAATTGTTCCCTGTGCATCAAATAAGTTTCTATAGTCTTCCCCCAGTTTGCAAGCTCTTTCTTTGAAACTTTTGCATAACCGTAACCAGGTAAATCTACCAGATAAAAATCATTATTTATCAGAAAGAAGTTGATTAGTTTTGTCTTTCCTGGAGTCTGACTCACTTTAGCCAATCCTCTTCTATTTGTTAACGCATTAATAATAGATGACTTTCCTACGTTTGATCTTCCTACAAAGGCAACCTCCACTCTTCCATCGACAGGATATTGTTCTCTCTTTACAGCAGAAGTAATAAATTCAGATTGTTTTATATCCATACTATTCAACTCCAATTAATGCATTTTTTAAAACTTCTTCAATTCTGGAAGCAAATATAAATTTTATTTTATTTTTTATTGTACTTGGAATCTTCTCCAAATCTCTCTCATTTTCTTTTGGAACTATTACAGTATCCACACCTGCCCTGAATGCAGCAAGAGACTTTTCTTTAAGCCCTCCTATAGGAAGAACTTTTCCTGTTAAAGTGATTTCGCCAGTCATTGCTACATTATGTCTTACTTTTTTGTTAGCCAATGTGCTTACTAAAGCAGTTGCCATTGTAACACCAGCTGAAGGGCCATCTTTAGGCACCGCTCCTTCAGGAACATGTATGTGTACATCACAGTCTTTATAAAAATTTTCATCTATTCCGTATTTTTGAGCATTGGACCTTACATAAGTATACGCTGCCTTAGCTGATTCTTTCATGACATCGCCAAGATGCCCGGTCAATTCCAGTTTGCCTGTACCTTTCATTACCATTACCTCTACGGGTAAAGTATCCCCGCCATATGCAGTCCAAGCCATGCCTGTTACAACACCGACCTTATCATCCTTTTCAATTCTGTCATATATGAATACTTTAGTACCTAGATATTTTTGAAGGTTATTTGAAGTAACAGATATGGACTTTTTACTTTTTTCCATTATTTCTCTTATACATCTTCTTACCAGTGTACTTATTTGTCTTTCCAGGTTTCTTACTCCTGATTCCCTCGTATAGAATTCGATTATATCTCTAATTGCACCATCACTTATGGTTATTGCCTTATCTATGACATTATGCTCTTTTAAAACTCTTGGAACCAGGTGTTTCTTTGCAATATTGAATTTTTCCTCATAAGTGTATCCGGATACTTCAATAATTTCCATTCTGTCCAACAATGGTCTTGGAATTGTCTCCAAAGTATTTGCTGTAGTTATGAAAAGAACCTTTGATAAATCCATATCCAATTCAAGATAATTATCCCTGAAGTTTGTGTTCTGATCTGCATCCAGAACCTCTAGGAGAGCATCTGAAGGATCCCCCTTAAAATCACTGCTCAATTTATCTATTTCATCCAATAAGAACAAAGGATTACTTGATTTGGCACTTTTCATACCATAGATTATTCGTCCAGGAATTGATCCAACATAAGTTTTTCTATGTCCTCTTATTTCTGCCTCATCCCTTATTCCCCCAAGAGAAATTCTGACAAAATTTCTGTTCAGTGCCTTAGCTACTGACTTAGCAATTGAAGATTTACCTACTCCAGGAGGCCCAATCAGGCATAATATCGGCCCCTTCAGACTTTGACAGTTTTTCTGTACAGCAAGGTATTCCAATATTCTTTCCTTTACATCTTTGAGACCGTAATGATCCTCATCTAAAATTGCTTTTGCTTTAGCCAGATCTAAATTATCTTTAGTGTACTTGTTCCATGGCAATCCTAAGACCCAATCTAAATAAGTTTTAATGACATTGCCTTCTTGAGAATATCCTGAAGAGCTTTTTAATCGGCCTAATTCATATATAGCCTTTTCTTTTACTTCTTTAGGAAGTTTGCCTTTTTTTATAAGCTCCTCATATTTTTCAATATCTTTCTTTTCATCCTGGTCTTCGCCTAACTCCTCCTGAATAATTTTAAGCTGCTCCCTTAAATAGTATTCTTTTTGAAGCTTATCAATTTTCTTTTTAACTTTAAAGCCTATTTTTTTCTCTAACTTCAGTACCTCTGTCTCATTTTCAATTATTATAAGCAGCTTCTCAAACCTTTCCTTTATATCCAAAGTTTCCAGAAGTTCTTGTCTTACTTTTTGTTTTAGCATCAATGAGGAAGCTATCAAGTCTGCAAATTTCCCTGGTTCATCCTCTTCTTCAAAATCAAAATCCTCTTCAGCGAAACTATTGTTATTATTAGATAATTCTATGAATTCACTGAATTCATCGCCTAACTTTCTTAAAGCAGCCTTGAATTCAGGGTCTTCTTTATATTTCTCATAATTATCAGATACTGATTCTATCTCGCCTTCAAGAAATTGATCTCCTTCTATATATTTTGCAATTTTACCTCTTTCAATTCCTTCAACTAAGACTCTGACAGTGTCGCCTGGCATTTTAAGTAATTGTTTAACCTGGCATACTGTACCAATACTATATATATCATTTTCATTTGGTTCTTCTATTTTAGCATCTTTTTGAGAAACCAGGAATACTCCCTGCTCCTTTACCATTGCCTCTTCAATTGCCGCAATTGATTTTTCCCTGCCAACATCAAAATGTGTAACCATATTGGGAAAAATAGTAATTCCTCTTAAAGGAATTAGAGGAAGAAGCTTTGTATTATTGCTCATTATATGTTTCCTCCTTAATTATAAGATGATTCTTATTCTAGTCTAATTATTATACACATAAAGCCATTAATTTTCAATGTTTTTAACATCTGTTATTGGCCAAATACCCATTTTATATAAAAAATTACTTCTTTTGTAAATATTCTATACTAATTTGTCCTTTGGGGCAACATATATGCTTTTTTAAAAAAAATGAGCTAAGATAAAAATTCATTAAGCCGAATTTATCTTAAACTCACTTTTATATATTTATGCAGTTTCTATATCTTTATTTTTCTTTATTCTTTTAGCCTTAACTTCTTTTCTCTCAGATTCGTCTCCAATTACAATAATTGGTTCCTTCTTATCATCAATTGATTCTTTTGTTATAATAACCTTTGTGATATCATCACGTGACGGTATTTCATACATTATATTAGTCATTGTATCTTCTATTATGGCTCTTAATCCTCTGGCACCGGTATTTCTTTTAATTGCTTCCTGTGCTATTGATTTTAAAGCCTCTTCTTCAAATTCCAATTCCACATCGTCATATTCAAAAAGCTTTTTATACTGCTTTACAAGAGCATTTTTAGGCTCCTTTAATATGCTGATCAATGCAGTTTCATCTAAAGATTCCAAAGTTACAACAATGGGAAGTCTTCCTACAAACTCAGGAATCAGACCAAATTTCAGTAAATCTCCAGGCATTACATCTTTAAGCAGTTTCCCCATATCCTTATCTGACTTTGATGCAACTTCTGCTCCAAATCCTATTGAACTTTTTCTTGTTCTTTTTTCAATTATTTTATCTATTCCGTCAAAGGCTCCTCCGCAGATAAATAAAATGTTTGAAGTATTTATTTGTATAAATTCCTGATGAGGATGTTTTCTTCCTCCCTGAGGCGGAACTGATGCTGTGGTGCCTTCAAGAATTTTTAATAAAGCTTGTTGAACTCCTTCTCCTGAAACGTCCCTGGTAATCGAAGGATTTTCAGATTTTCTGGCTATTTTGTCTATCTCATCGATGTAAACTATTCCTTTTTCAGCTCTTTCAATGTCATAATCAGCATTCTGGATAAGCTTCAGCAGGATATTTTCAACATCTTCACCTACATAACCCGCCTCAGTCAATGTAGTTGCATCTGCAATAGCAAATGGAACATTTAAAAATTTTGCGAGGGTTTGAGCAAGTAATGTTTTTCCTGAGCCTGTAGGTCCAAGTAAAAGAATATTACTTTTTTGAAGTTCTACATCGCTCTCCTTATCCTTTGCATTAATTCTTTTATAATGATTATATACTGCAACTGCAAGAGACTTTTTCGCGCCATCCTGTCCTATTACATATTGATCCAGATGATTTCTTATATCTTTTGGTTTTGGAAGCTCAGCTGCAATAAATTGTGCTGGCTCTTCAAATTCATCTGCAATGATTTCAGAGCAAAGTTCTATACACTCATCGCATATATATACTCCCGGACCTGCGATTAACCTTTTCACCTGTTCCTGGTTCTTACCGCAAAAAGAACACTTTAATTGCTTTTTATCTTCAAATTTTGCCATCCAATTCACCTCACTATGGCCGTTAAATTATTTAATATTAACTACTTCATTCTTTCTCATAACCTTGTCTATTAATCCGTATTCAGCAGCCTCTTCAGCAGTCATAAAGTAGTCTCTTTCCACATCTCTCTTTATATCATCCAAAGACTTACCTGTATTTCTGCTCAAAATCTCATTCAAGGTATCCTTAATTTTCAAAATTCTTCTGGCATGAATTTCAATATCCGTTGCCTGACCTTGAAAACCTCCCAATGGTTGGTGAATCATGATTTCACTATGAGGGAGAGCAAATCTCTTTCCTTTTGCACCTGATGATAACAAAAATGCTCCCATAGATGCAGCCATTCCTATACAAATTGTACTTACGTCCGGCTTGATATACTGCATTGTATCATAAATAGCCATTCCTGAAGTAATGGACCCGCCCGGGCTATTTATATATAAGTATATATCCTTATCCGGATCCTCACTTTCTAAAAAAAGCAGCTGTGATACTATTAAATTCGAAGTAACATCATTTACCTCACCGCTCAGCATTATGATTCTGTCCTTTAATAATCTTGAGAATATATCATAACTTCTCTCGCCTCTGCTGGTCTGTTCAATTACATATGGCACTAAACTCATTTGAACCCCTCACTTTCTTCATTCAATTCCTTTTATTAATATATCCAATTTTATGAAAAGTAATTATATATAAATTATATATAATTTATTTCAATTTGTTAATTGGTTATGTGAAAATAATTGCCAGAAAAAAATTTCTGGCAATTTATTCTTATTACTATTTTATTATTTTATCTTAGAATTTTCAACTAATAATTTTATTGTTTTTTCAGCGATAACATCATGCTCTAAAATTGAACCTTGTGATTTTAATATTAAGTCTGCCATTTTTTCTGATTCCCCAGCTGAATACATCTTAGCAATCTCAATAGCTTTTGCTTTTAATTCATCTTCAGAAGCTTCTATAGCCTCTTTCTTTGAAACAGCTTCAAGAACTAAATCAGTCTTTACTTTTTTAGCAGCAGTTTCTTTCATATATTCTTTCATTTTTTCTTCAGAACTTCCAGTGAATTCAAAGTATTGAGCTAGTGTCAACCCTTGATATTGCAATCTTTGTTCTAAATCTTTCACCATAGAGTCTAATTCTTTAGTGATCATTATTTCAGGAATTTCTACAGTTGCATTATCAACTGCTTTATTAACTATAGCTTCTTCAAGCTCTTTCTTTTCTCTTAATTCATTAGATGCTGCTATAGTTTTTATTAAGTCTTCTTTTACTTCTTCAATAGTATCAAATTCTGAAACTTCTTTAGCAAATTCATCATCTAAAGCAGGTAATTCTTTAACTTTTATTTCTTTTACAGTTACTTCGAATTTTGCTGCTTTTCCATTTAAGTCTTCTTTTCCATAGTTTTCAGGGAAAGAAACATTTACGTCCTTGCTTTCACCAGCAGCTAAGCCAATTAATTGATCTTCAAAATCACCGATGAATGATCCGGATCCTATTTCTAATGAATAATCCTTGCCTTCTCCGCCTTCAAAAGCTACATCATCTATGTATCCTTTAAAATCTATTACTGCTATATTTCCTTTTTCAACAGTTCCTTCTGCTTTAGTTTCTATTCTTGCATTTTTTTCCTGCATTGAAACTAATCTTTTTTCAACTTCTTCATCAGAAACTGGATAGCTTACTTTTTCAACTTCAACTTCTTTATATTGTCCAAGTTCAACTTCTGGATATACAGTTATTTTTGCAGTGTAAACAAGATCTTTTCCTTCTCCTACTTCCACTACATCCACTTCCGGATAATCAACTGGTGTAATATTGTTTTCCTTTAACGCTGCAGGATATGTTTCATCCATAGCTATGTTCACAGCATCTTCAAGCAAAACTTCAATTCCATAGTATTTTTTTACTATTGCCATAGGCACTTTGCCTTTTCTGAATCCAGGTACATTGAATTTTTTCTGATTCTTTGTGAATGCCTTATTTAAAGCTTCGTTAAACTTTGTAGCCCCAACCCTGATTTCAAGTTTAACAACATTAGTTTCTATTTTTTCCATTTTAACTTCCATTACTTTTCCTCCTAATTTCTTTACCTTTAGAAAATAGTTATTTTAACTAGCCTATTATATCATAGATAGTTTTAACTTATCAAATATTTTAGTAAAACTTTTCTAAAAACATATATTAATATACATTTTTGGACCATATTATCCGTAACATCCATATATTGTTTCAGACGAATGCTATCTTCCCTGCCTCTGCTTGTTTACCTTCATAAGATTTTTTCTATTGGGTTTGAACGCTTCCATCAGCTGACATCATAAAATTTTGTTTATCTACTGTCACTTGTATTTTCCCGTCACCTGAACTGCCAAAGATAACCTCCTTGCCTTTAAGATTCAGGTTTGATTTGTGTTCTCCAGTATTTAAATCAATAATCCAGATATATATGTCCAGCTGTCCAGTTCCAAAATAGGGTAACTGGCTTAGATATGCTATGTGGCTGTCATCTATGAACCTTGCACTTCTGCACCACATAAAATCTGGATAAGTAGACAGCATTCTCTGCTTTGGAAAAACTTCTCCTTTGGAAGTCACGTATTCACTTTTCGTTATGACAGTTTCACTTCCTTCAGTATTATATAATTTCAAATCCTGTGAAGTATTATCTGTCACAAGGACCAGCTTACCTGAAGGATTTGCTTCGGCACTTCCTGAATTTGATGAACCTGAAACAAAGGTGAATTTTCTTTCCGCTCCTTCACCTTCATATATAGCTTTGAATATATCTCCATTTGACAACTTAATATCCATTGATTTTTCCTGAATTTTTTCATCAGATTTTGTTTCCCCTGGCTCGGAAGACTTGTTTTCCTCAATGGATTCAGCACTCTTGTCTTCATTATTGTTTAGATTTCCACCTGAAATATCACTGCTGTTTTTATTGTGATTAGATGTTGCTCCATTTATGAGATCAGCTGCTTTTCCTTTAAAAATTGCCAAAAGTCCCGCAATTACAATAATAATCGCCACAATTATTCTGATTTTTTTTCTTCTCTTCATTCTTCTTTCATATTCACTGCTAAAAATACTTGGTTTCCCCAAAGCTATTCCCTCCTAGATGCTGTTTATAACAAATATATTATACATTATTTATCAAAAAGAGGTACTGTTTTTAAGATTTTTTTGATTTATTTTTACAGCATCCCCCTGAACAACATCCGCATGAGTGTGAAATTCCTAACATCTCCATTTCTTCCTTTGATAACTTAGCTACATTTTCTGTTATATTTTCATAATCTTCAGTATCTTTAAGTAAAGATTTCTTATCTGTTTTACTCATAACTCCTCCTGTAACTTATTAGACTTATTAATACCAATTATGTCATTTCTCATCTTATATATTTTGCCCTGACTTTAACCTTCTTAAAACAAAAATGAAAAGAGTTTGTACTCCTTTCATTTTCTGTCTGTTTCAGGAACCCAATATGAGTTTCCTGCTTGTCCACTTATTTCTTATTAATTTAAATAGTTCATAGGGTTTACTGCAGTACCATTTATTCTTATTTCAAAATGAAGATGAGGTCCTGAACTTAATCCTGTGGATCCTACATATGCAATAACCTGTCCTTGCGTAACTTCCTGACCAACAGTTACTATATACCTTGAGGAATGAGCGTACATTGTCTGCTGTCCATTTCCATGATTTATAACCACCATGTTTCCATATATGGAATTTGATTGCGCTGCAACTACCCTACCACTTTTTGCTGCTTTGATAGGAGATCCATATGATGCGCCAATATCTATTCCCGTATGATAACTTGGGTTCCCTGTAACGGGATGTATTCTTGGTCCAAATGGACATGTTACTGGACCTGATGCAGGCCAAATAAACCCTTGTGCGCTTGCTACATCGTTACTGACGTTATTGTCACTGTTCAACGAAGCTATTAAATCATCCAGTTGTTTTTGTATGTGGCTTTCCTTTGCCGCAAGATCATTAAACATTTTTTGTTTCTGATCTTTAAGTGCCTGCAGTGATTTTTTTTCATCCTGCAGTTTATTTTTTTCATCAATATATGTCTTTTGGGTAGTTTTAACTTCTTCCTGCTTAGTCACAATCTGGTTCTTCTGATCATTTAAAAACGCCTGTCTCTCTTCCAGTTCAACTTTTTCTGAATCCAGGGCTTCTTTTACTTTATTTACTTCTTCAATCATATTTTTATCCGTCTGGACTATTTTAGTGATTGCCACAAGCTTAGATATGAAATCAGAAACATTACTGCTTTCAATAAGAACCATTAA
>JBEHWK010000025.1:0-29914 GCA_040217795.1 Clostridiaceae bacterium | reverse complement strand
TTTCTTCAGCTTCAGTAATATTCAAATAGTTATTAAAATACTCAAATACATAATCAACACAAACTTTCATGTTTTGAGTTCGTGCTTCAAAATCAAATTCATTGAGTTTATCTTCTTTTTTCCTTCTGGCTATATATTCCTCAATAGTAAGCATATGATCACCTCAATAATTTTTTCTATCTTTGACATTTCTTTTAATCAACTGCATCAAGAACACTTTTAATGATCACACATAACTAAATTTCATATTTATTACCCTTACAAACTTTACTATTACTAACAATTATATACCTTATTCTCTTGAAATTGAATATTTTCAGCTTTGCTTTTATAGATAAATGTATAAATCGATAAAAAAAAGAAAAAGCACCTACTATGCGGCATTTTATGCCATACTTGCAGGCGCTTTATAATTTCCTATAAACTCCATCCTAATTCCATTCCGTCTTTAAAAACAAAACTTATCTTTTCTTTTAAATATACTACTACTTTTTTAATAACCGCATTCCAAAGCTCCTCATCAAATTCTGTAATTAGACCTTCTCTTTGTTTTAAATCTTTTTTTCCCTATATAAATAAATAGGAGAAACTTGATTTTTGAGTAAATTCATGCTGATTTACGAGTATTTTATTTAGAACTATAACTTCACCTCAGTCTTAAGAAAATTACTTCTGCATAACTAGCCTTTAGTTTTCCCCATACAACAAAAAAGAACTACCCAAAGGTAGTTCATTATTTACTAGTTAAAAATCCAAAATACCGTTTTCTCCGATTTTGATACCTATCTACCGATAGGTGGGTGCCCGCAAAGATGTCGCTATTTTCCTGCTGCCGAAAGATTTCTCTATGGGTCTCACATCAGGCCTAATATAAATCATCAAGTATAAGTCTCCCGAAAATGTAATGTAGATTCAAAATAGGAGTTTTTCAAATATTCCAGAAATTTGGTGCGAAAGACGGGACTTGAACCCGTACGCCCATAAGACACACGCCCCTCAAGGCGGCATCGAATCTTTGTCCATTTTACAATTTAGTAAATATTTACCTCGAAATATTTATACTCTTAAAAAGTAACTTTGTCAATAACTCATGGAAAAGAATAGAAACCAAGCATGATAACCTTAGAAAACTTGGAATCAACGAACATAAGGCTTGTGAATTTGCTATACTATTCACTTGCATCTCCCATAATATTTCATCATATTTATTATAATAAGTTTATTATTCTTTGGCATTGACTTGCAACAAGTGACTGGGAGTCACATACACCCATCATCTCTTTTTCAGCATCAAATAAATTGACAATCCTATTGAAATAACAGCCGTTATTGGTGCAATTATATGAATTATCTTTGCTGTCAAATATGGAACTTTGCCGATGCTTAATAGCACACCAGAAACAAAAAGTGCCAGAATCGATACAATAGCTAATATTATTAGCAGAATGGTGCCAGTTTCAAGCTTTAAATTTTCTTGAAGGTTGAATATTAAAATACCTGTTAATATCACAACTCCAAGAGCTATAAGTTTGTGTATTGTAAAAATTGCAGTATTATATGGTTTTCCAGAATTACTTAACAAAAATCCCGCACCTATGGTCAATAAAAACATAATCCCAGAGCCAATAATTTTCTGTTCAATACTCATCCGCTTTCTCCTCCATCTTTATACTTTGACAGGATATCTAATAACTTAACATTTGGATGATGATACCTTTTGCTGTTTAATGTCCCTTCTCTGAATTGAATTGCCGACATGGGACACCACTGTAAACATGCAAAGCACTGCTCGCAACAGTGCTGCCATACTGGTCTTCTCTCAACTATCTTGATATTATTGACCGGACACACCTTTGAACAAGTGCCACAACCATTACAATTATTATCATACCAAAAACCATTGTCCATCACTTGTATACTTTCCTCAAAAGAAACATCCTTATTCCCCTCAAGCCCTGATATTTTAAGCCATGCCTTTTTTTGCAATGTATTTCTTAAATTAAACAAGTCAACTAATTTTTCTATCAATTTTGCCTTGGTTTCAAGCTTTGCACTTCTTTCCGATTTAATCTCTTGCAGAATCGTTTTAAGCTTCATTTCCCAGTTTTGAAACATGGCTTGTTGCGCTTCTAAAGTAATTTCTCTAAGGCTAAATGACTTGAAAAAGTCTTTAAATGTAAAAGAAGGTGTTAGATAGTTATATGGCATTCTGACAGCATATCCTGCAGAAAGTCTTCCACCTTTTGATTTGATGCATTGATCCAAATATTCAAGTGTTATACCGGGGCTATCTCCATAGGTGCAAACTCCAAATATATATTTTTCACTCAACCCCTCCAAATTGCAAACAAACCTTTTAACGATAGGGGGAATACCCTGATGATATACAGGAAAAACAATTCCGATGATATTCTTATCAATGCATATTCTTTCATTTTTCTCCCTATCAGAGATAGTAACCAGATCCGCATTGATTCCTGTAGCAATATCTTTTGCAACAATCAGGGAATTTCCTGTTCCTGAGAAATAATATACAATGGCACTCATACTCTCACACCTCATTCCTTTTTCAGTAATTCAACAAAGAAATCAATGTGCTTGACAATTCTTTCTCTTATTTCTTCCGTGCTTTCATTCCAAACCTCATGCAAAAGAAATTCATCCAATAACCCTTTAAGGCCATAGTAGTATTCCACTGTAATTTGTTCCACGTTGCAATCCTTAATACTTCCATTTTTAATCATTCTCGTTAGAACCTTTTCTGTATATTCTTTGCGCAGATAATAAAGGTTATTTTTTGCCAATTTATATGCCTTGTTGTTGGTATAACATTCCATAAATACTACTTGAAGAATTGTATGGTATAGGGGATTGCCTGTAATGCTACTAAATTTTTTCATATTTTCAATGAAGAAGTGTCTGATGTCTCCTGATTGCACAATTCTTTCGATTTCATCCTCGTCAAAAACTACCTTGCCGCTTGTTTCAGTAAAATATTCTAGTATGCTGTTGAACAACTCTTGTTTACTACCATAATGATTATAAAACGCACTTTCTTTAATATTGACAGATCGACATAGTTCTCTAATTCCAACATTAGAATATCCTTTTGCCGAAAATAAATATACTGCACTGTAAAAAAGCCGCTGCTTGGTTGATGATTCTTCATTAATTAGCTTCTGAAAAACTTCCTGCTTATTCATTTGCATCTCCTAAATAATTATTAACTAACGTTTGTTAATATCATACTTTTATTTTTATCATCTGTCAAGTCTACACATAACATACATTTCAATAGCATTTAGTGTAGATATAATTGCTTCTTTTATTTTTTAATCCTCAATCTTCTCAATAGCATCAATTTCAGTTTTTTTCTTAAATCTATTCAGCTTCGGCATTGATTTACTCCAAAACCGATAAGTAGAAGCTCCAATTACTTATTTTAGTTGTTGTTTTAAAAGATTCCTTTTTTTCTTGGAAGTAATCTTTTAACTTAACAGAAGCTCCTTTTTGGGGTATGGTCCTCGTCCACTATATTCGCCTGGTTGTTCATAAGCAACACAAGATTTTTTAGCTTTTGTTACAATTTGTAGTGAACTACCATTTTCTTTATTCAGACTATTTAAGGCTATAAGTGCAGGCACAGAAAGAAAATATCTATCTAAAAGTAGAATTGATTTTTCACCCAAAGTTTTTGTGATTGAAAAACCATTCTGAATCATTTGAACAATATGAGATTCATGTTTTTCTTCCGGCTGTATCCAGCTTCGGATAGTTTTTACACCATCTTGGAGATTGATTAAAAGAGGAATACAAAACATCTTTGAACTATTTCCTGCCAGTACTCCTATACCACCAAACATATGACCAAAAATATATTCTCCTTTTGAAGAATTTTCAGATTCTTGGTGTAGTTTTTTTACACCAGGCATCTTGCGAGCCTCTTTTGAAGCTTTAACACCATCGCCTACAAGAATTGTTATACCATCTTCTTTGTAAATGGGAGCAAAGCTTTTAACAACTTGAATCCATTTGTTTGCTATAGTTTCAATCGTCCATGATGAAGCATGAAAAAAATGTATGAGCATAGCATAGCTACTATGCGAAAGATTCAAATCACGAATTATTGACGTTAATCCTAATGAATCTGAACGCAACATAAGACCAATTATAATAATGACAAACCAGTTAAATGAAGCTTGTCTTGAAAAACATTCTTTAAAGTTAGCTAAAATTTTATTTAATAAATTCCACATAAATTAATAGTTACTCTACCAATATTGTGATAAAATAATTTTAGTTAATCCTTTTGGTAAAGTTTATCTCCTTTTTTTCTTAAGCAATTAAAAGGATACTATAAATTTACCTAAAAGGGTTAACTTTTTTTTTAGAACTTTTGACTGCCCAGTAATTAAATTATACATCTTAAAAATAAACACTTCCACATTATTTATATTTTACATTTTTATTACAATATTTAGTCCCAAATAAACTAAAAGTCAGATTAGAAAAAATATATACCATTCTAACCTGACTCCTAAATGATTATTCTATTAAATTCACTTTCATTAATCAAGAGCCAATTCTTTTCTATGTCAATTCCTGCAATTCCTCAAAACCCGAATTCCAAATTATCTCTACATCAAGTATTGGATTATTATACTTTCCAATTTCATCAGATTCCTTGATTTCAATTTTATCTATTAACATATTGATATCACTGTTTGTAAGTTCATCCTTTTCAATTATTTGTTCTAATACTTCTACACTTTTAATTATCAGCTCTTTGTCAGTTACTCTGTTTGTTTTGAGCTCTTCAAGGTTTTCAAGCTGCTTTTCTAACTTCTTTACTCCTAATTTTGCTTCTTCTGTTAAATCATCAAATATACTTTCATCAATCATGCCTCTTGCCATCTGTCTGCAGTAATTTTTTATCTCTTCTTTTTGTATTTCAATTTTCTGCCGTATTGATTCTGCCATCTTTTCATAATCCTTTTTCTGGCTTCTATTTGTTTCTATCCTTTTGTCAATTTTGTCTAAATTAACTTTTGCGCATTTGAGTAATAGGGATATTTGTGAATATACTATTTCATCCAATTCGTTCTGAAAAATCCTGTGTCCACTGCATAAATCTGAACCGTATCTATGAAAGGTTGAACAAACATAGGTTATTCTATCACCCATACTTACAGTCTTAGTTTTTCTCGCAACGAATCCTTTTCCACACTCACCACACCTCAATATGCCAGCATATCTGTGAATTTTTTCATTTTTTGCCCTTACATTACTATTGTATCTTTTCTTAAAAAGTTCCCTTACTAAATAAAAATCTTCTTTGCTTATTATTGATGGAAGATAGTTTTCATGTATTTCCTGCTCTTCTTCCGTTGTATTGACTTTCTTACCTTTCATTTTAGTTAGCTTTGTCACTCCACATCTTAAAGTTCCAATATAAACATCATTGCGAAGAATCCTTTTTATGCTGTTTGCATACCAAAGGTCTTTATAAGTCCAGTCAGGTTTCCAGCCAAAACCAAACTTTCTCATCTTATGAATTGCTGGTGTCTCTACTCTTTGGTCATTTAGATAGTTGGCAATTTTCTTGCAGCCATATCCGTCTATATACATCTTGAAGATCAACTTGATAGTATCGACTACATCTTCATCAATTAAAATATTCTTAGGATTCTCAGGATCTTTCATATATCCATAATTAGGTACAATTACAAGGCCCTCTTTTTGTTTTTGTTTTATATTAGTTTTGATTTTCTTGCTTAAATCCTTTAAATAAAGTTCATTGTACCAGGTTTTGATTCCTATGATTGAATCATCATCAGTTTCGCTGTCGTAGTTATCATTTTTAAGCATTAACCTGACATTATGTTCAGTAAGATAATCCAGAAACATTAGTGTTTTAGCATTATGTCTGCCAATTCTGGAAAGATCCTTTGCCACTAAGATATCAACCTTGCCTTTATTTATAAGTTCCTTCAGCTTTTTTAAAGAGGGTCTTTCAAAAGTATATCCGCTAATATTGTTATCTTCAAAAACACTTTTGACTTTATAACCTTGTTCAAGAGCAAAATTCTCTACAACTTTTCGTTGAGTTTCAATACTCTCTTTTCTGTTGTCCTCATCACGAGAAATTCTAACATACCCATATACATTCATAGTTTGAACCTCCAAATATAAGTATTGAGGGAACACCGTTTTCCAGTTCCCTCTTGGTGTCATCACATGTTAAAATTGATTTTGCTATAAATCAAGTCTTTTAGCGGTTTTCAGGTGATTTATTATTATGTTTTCAAGTATTTCTTCCCACTTCATTTTATTGTTGTAGGTGTGAACAACTTTATTAATTCTTGAATGATTTTTATGCGAATTTATTTTATCTCCCATTACCATTCCCCCATAAATAAAAAGAAACCTATGAGTTATTGAAGATATTCAATGTTACCTCACAGGTTTCTTTAATAATTTATTATTACATATTTTTATTTTATCTATCTTTTTTGATCATTATAGTAGCATCAAATCCAGCTTCCTTTAACTGCTGGGCTTGCTTTTCAGCATTTTCCCTCACAGAATAGGATCCTGCCATAACTCTGTAGAGAGTTTCGCTTGTTGATGTTGGGGTTGGCTTAGCAGATTCAGCGTAACTGATGCCCAACTGAGCCAGTATTGCTTTTGCTAATGCCTTGATTATTTCATTTATTTTTGAATCAAAAAGATTATTGTCTGAGGTGTTGTCAACAAACCCAATTTCAATAAGAACTGCTGAAGCTATGGTTTCTCTTAGTACATGGTAGTTGGCTTCCTTTACTCCTCTGTTTATAAATCCCAGTGCTACGAGAGATGTCTGAATCCTTTGAGCCAAGTTTTTGGTTCTTTCACTTGCATTTATATAAGTGTAAGTTTCTGCTCCTTTAGCCTGCTCAGGTACAAATGCATTTCTGTGGAATGATATAAAGTAATCATAGGTATTTTTATTTTCAAAATTGCTTCTTTCTTCAAGGCTTACAGTGGCATCAGAAGTTCTGGTTTCATCAACAATAACTCCATATTTTCTGATCTCTGCTGCTACCTGCTTCCCTAAGCTTAAAACATCATCACACTCTCTTCTTCCGTTGAAACATGCTCCCGGATCACTCCCTCCATGACCATAGTCAAAACATAATCTAGCCATTATTCTCATCCTCCTTATTGATTTGTTTTAATACATACTTTAAATTTTCCGGTATAGGCAGTCCTATTTTTGCTGCATTTTCTATAATGCTGATTCCTTCATTTGAAATGTAGAAAAAAATAACAGCAGTACGAATGGCACTACCGTTTTTTATCAAATGAACATCTATTATATTTGCTACTCCTACAAGTGTAAAAATCAAAACCTTTTTAAATATCCCCCTGAACCCGACCTCACTTGATAGTTTCTTCTCTAATACAGCCAACATAAATCCCGTTAAATAATCGACTACTACAAAGGCAATGAGAGCATACATGAAGCTATCAACCCCTCCTAAAAACCAGCCAATATAACCGCCTGCTGCAGTAAACATTGCCTGGATAATATTAAATGAATTTTTCATATAAAAAACCTCCTGATTTTCAAAATAACTTTCTAATGTGGCGGCATATCAAGGGGATAAACATAATCTACTGTCACATCATATTGGATTTTCATTGTGTTTGTTGGTGTTTTAGTTACCGGACTTGCGAGTAATGTATGAGCACCTGTCGGAACAACCCACATTATCCATAGACCGCCGCTTGAAGATCCTGCCATAGCATACATAACTTTCTTATCATTATCCCATCGGATAAAATGAAAATTATCATCAGAGTCATATGATCCTGCAGCTGGCGTGGAAGAATATACGCTAAGGTCAGAAATATTATATACCATATAGATATTGCCATTATAAGTCTTCACTAATAATTTGCTGTTGGGTATTTCTGTTGCATAAAGCATATTAGCTGAAGAAGCAACTGATATAGTCTTTACAAAGGTTCCATCTTTGTTATAGACAACCAGCCAGGATTTTGAACTTGGGGAAGAGGCATAGGCAGTGATAATCACATAGCTTCCAGCAACGCATATATCAATATAAGTTGCTGTGAATGTTGTGCCATCTACCACATTTGCACTGGCTGACTTAGTATAGCTTGTATTTATTGTAAAGTCTGCAGCATTCAATTTCTTAAAGGAACCATCTGAAGCTAAAAGCCATGGGCAATTCAATACGTTATCCCAGCACATACTCTTAGGCGTTGCCGGAAGTGTCATATTATTTCCTTGAGCGTAATTGCTTTTGTTATAAACATAAACAGTAGCATTTGTTTGATTTGCCACATAAATATTGGTGCTGTCTGCAAAGGGTAAATAAGTATAGGTTATATTACCAATTAACGTTTTCTTTTTATACATTCTGTTATACATGGGTGCGTTAGCATACATCACATTCCCTTGCATTGCAGTTAAATACAGGCTTCTGAATGTACCATTTGCCGCACTTGTAGCAAAATCCAACACATAATGCCTTGTAGTTGAAGTGATGCAGGAGCCTCCGTTTGCATAATTATCAGTCCTTGTGGACTCTATTGTATTTACTGTTCCTCTTTTACTGTCAGAACCTGAATAGACTGTCCTTACATCAGCATATCCTATTAAATTCCCCCAAATAAAGTAGTCATAAGGATCTTCAGTAATATCTCCGTCTGTCAATGCTAATACATTACAAAATCCAACCCCGGCATCACATGCTGAATATAAAGGATTGTCGCTGGCAGCATCTATAACCGACGCATAATAAGCTGTGTAATATCCGCTGTTAGCAAATACCGCTGAAATCCTATTTTCACTTTTTGCCTCGTATGTTTTTTCTCCTGTTTCAGCATCAAAGAGCTGAACTGTAAATACACCCTTTGCAGCTGATATTTCTGGTTTATCTTTCTTAGCTTCGATTGTTTCTCCTGTTATGAGGTTCTTGTTATATGCAACGCTTTCTCTGAAATTCATTATCTCCCTCCTTTCGTTTATTAAGCAAATGTTATACTTACGCATGAAGAACTTTGACTCCTGGTTCCCTTTACCAAATCCACTACTGCCACCTGAGTTTCGGATGCTGTTCTGGTATCAGGAATTTCCTGATAAATATCAGTAAGTGTAATATTCTTAAATTTGTCCGTGAACATAGCATGCAGGTTAACATAAGCTAAAGTATCCTGAGCCTCTGCATGTGGAACACCAGCGCTTAATCCCCCTTGAAGATTCCTTCCGTCAATCATCAGCTGCAGGTTATATATTGGTATTGTGAATGTTCCGCCGTCTACAGTTAAATATACTCCAACATAATGAGCTCCTGACTGAACCTGCGGGATCCCTAAAGGTATTCCAACCACATTATCTCCCTGCTGCAGTTTTGTTTTGGGAGTAAATGATATATCCACATTATCAAGCTGAATTTTTATGGTTAATACACACGCCTGGCTTGCAACTCCATACATGGATAAAAGCAAAGTAAGATTGGTGCTGTCTATTGCACTTACCCCTAAATATATAGGTTGCTGAGTTACAGTATTAATTGTCAAAGCCTGTGGACTGGCATAGTAAAGCATGGAGCTTAAAGCCTTTGCAACTTCATTTCCAAAGCTATCCGTTACAGTCTGCAACAGATAATTTGTATCTAAGGAATTATTCAAATCCCTAAGTGGCTGTCCAAGCTCTACCTTTGTATTCAATCCTGTCAGAATATCCTTCTTGATTTTTATCACTTCCACTTTAACGTCTACACCAAATCCGCTATGTCTTACTGTAACTATGTCTCCCACATTCACTGTTTCAAGCTGCTGAAAGTTTTCATATTCCTTGGTCCTGCTTAATTCAACAAAATCCACTTTGATATTTACCCGGCTCAAGCCTATTGAATTCGCTAATTCCGTTGCCATTTGTCTTAAGGTAACTTCATCAGCGGCATCCTTCAGCTCAACCTTTTTTATTATCGGGAAAGGCGGATAACTGCTGCCATCCCAGTTGGGAACATTTATATATTTCTCAGTGAGTGTTATCCCGTTAGCTCCTTTAGGATAAAGCTTCGTTACAACTTCAGTAGTATCTACAGTTATCTTTATTCCTTGAACATTCTTACCGTATTTAATCAGAACCCCTGTATCACTTCCCATTTGGGATAGTATTTTTACAGTGTAGTTATCCCTGAAAAGTTCTCCCTGGTCCCATCTTTCTATTATTTTAAAGAAAGCTTCAGCTGGACTCATTTCTACCATATATAAAGTGCCAGCTGTAACAATATCGCTATCTACTGTATATATGGTGGATAGATCATTAACCAAGGCTTTTTGCATAGCCGTTTTCACCGGAGCATTTTCAGCTCTTTGATCTTCTATAAAATAATAAGCCAAGTCATAAAAGATATGATTTGCATAAACCTTAATCTTTTTATCACCGGCTTGTTCCTTTTCAATTTTATATATTCTAAAAAGCTGTCCATTAACTTTAATAATGTTGAATTCCTGCAAATGCTGAATCTTATTTGAACTCAAAGGATATTCAAGTTCCAGGTAATACTGTCCGTTTAATTCTTCTGTTACTTCAAGGAAAATGCATTCATTCAATACTGCAAGTCCATTATTTTCATAGTTACCCTTTAAAGTCTTTTTGTCGTATACGCATATCAAATCACAGCCACCTCCAGTTTGGAGTTATCACCACACTTGTAATGCTGCCGGTCCAGGATATGCTGTTGCTTCCCACCTCCAGTATCGGAAATTCCCCAGTTACCTTGCTGTTCAGATTATCTCCTGCTCCGTTATAGGCATTTTGCTGAACACTGTCCAGAATAATGTTAGTTGTTACTGCTGTAAGGGTTACTGTCTTGGAATTTATAGTTAAAGTTATATTTCCTCCACCTGTTACATTGAATACAGGTTCTGAATATATTGAACCTGTATTCACAATGCTGCCTGGTGAGAGTAAAGTAACTGGATTGTTGCTTACTGAATACTTGAAAGGCTGACAATTGAATACTATTATAAACTTTGAAAAGTATTTATAAGCTTGAGTGAAATCTATTGAATTAACCACTTGAGCAATGTACTTTCTGTCCGGTTGGAAGTCAAAAATCAAGCTACCTTCACCAGCACTATATAGCCATCCTTTTATTTCATCTATGGCATTAGGCAAGCTGTCATCTTTTAAAGAGCATTCTACGGCCATGGTGATATCTTCATAAGTGCCTTCATCAAATTTCAAACTTGAACTTCTGCCAGGAACCACAACATTAGTCACTCTTCTTTTGGGAGAAGGGATAATTGGCCTTTTAGCTATTAAAATACCATAATCGGAGTAGCTGTTTTTCCCTCCAAAAGTGAAACTCAGCATTAAGCACCACCCCTCCCCATTGAAACTCTCTGTCTGTAAAATTCAAGTTCATATGCCAGCTGTTCAATATCCTTTTCTGTATTGTTGATGAAATTCTCAATTTTAAGTGTTAAACCAGCACCATTACCACCCTTTACTTTCTCCATAGCTTTAGCCATTATTTCGTCCAGCCTGTCTATCGGGAGAACTGCCTCTGACCCGGCTTCACCGACACCTATGATTCTAGGACTGTTAAAGATTCCTCCTTTTGCATACCAGCTGACATCTAAATACGGAACACTTGGAGGATTTAAACTAAAGCTTCCGCTTATCCTGAAATGAGGTAGTTTAATATGAGGAAGACTAATATTAAGACCGCTGAAGAAGCTTTTAATTCTATCTATCTGCTCCTTAACAAAATTCACTGCTGCATTTATTGGTGTCATAATGGCTGATTTAATGCCATTCCAGACTGAAGTTGTAACACCTAAAATACTGTTCCATACATTAGACACCGTATTTTTTATTCCGTTAACTGCATTTGAAAACATATTTGTTATTGAGCTCCAAATACCTGAAAAGAAACTTACTATGGAATTCCATACTGTAGTCACAGTGCTCTTTATTCCATTCCAAACTGCAGATAAGGCTCCCTGAATTGCATTCCATACTGCAGCTGTCACTGATTTAATATTATTCCAAGCCGTAGTCAAATTAGATACTATAGAATTTATTATTGGAGTGATGAATCCAACAATAGCATTCCAAACAGAATTTATTACTGATGAAACTGCATTGAAAACTGAGGTTGTTACGGCCTGGATATTATTCCAGGCTCCTGTAACAAAATTAACTATTCCTTGAATAATCGGATTAAGAAAAGCGACAATTCCATTCCACACAGCACTTATCGCTCCAGATACAGCATTCCATACTGTGGTTGTTGCAACCTGAATCAGCTGCCATCCAACACTGATAACTGTTGAGATTATGTTTATGTATGTCTGGATAATAGCTGTTATTATAGTCCAGGCACTTAAGAATATTGATTTTATAACCTCCCATGTGAAAGCAAATGCAATCTTTATTCCTTCCCATATACTCCTGATCACATTGGCAATTCCTTCAATAATCGGAAGAACCACAGCTTTTATTGATTCCCATGCAGAAACTATAGCTGAATTCATTGCATTAACTGAGTTTCCCACACTTGTTTTAATCCATTCCCATATAGCACCAATTGAAGCCTTAATGGCATCCCAGTTTTTATATAAAAGAACACCAACAGCTATAAGTCCGGCAATAACAGTAATAGCAATTCCCACCGGACCGGTAATTGCCGCAAAAGCCGCCCCAAGTGCTGCTGAAGCACCTCCTGCAGCTGCAATTGCTCCCGAAATAGATCCGATAATGGATGATAAGGTTCCTATGATAGTTATAACTTTTCCTACAATTAATATAACCGGACCAATGGCAGCTACAATAAGGGCTATCTTCACAATACTTTCCTGCTGCTCCTTTGATAATCCCTGAAACTTATCCATCAGTGGTTTAATTACAGCTATGAGATTTTCAAGAATAGGTATTAAAACCTGACCAAACTGAATCCCTAACTGCTCAGCCTGTTCCTTCATTATTCTCAGCTTATTGGTTGGACTATCCAAGGTTCTTGCAAGGTCACCCTGCGCATTCTTTGTAGATTCCATGATAACTCCGTACCTGGCTTGAACCTTCTGTGCTTCGGTAAGCTCCTGTCCTTGTTTTGCAATTCCATTGGCGTAAGCATAAGTTTTTATTGTATTGTCATTAACCAGAATACCTAAAGACTTCAAGGGTTCAGCTTCCCCGGAGATTCCTGATTTTAATTTCTCAAATGCCTCTTCCGGTTTCAGGTTATAAAATGATG
Organism: Clostridiaceae bacterium; assembly: GCA_040217795.1. Taxonomy (GTDB): domain Bacteria; phylum Bacillota; class Clostridia; order Clostridiales; family Clostridiaceae; genus Clostridium_T. The sequence continues at coordinate 16,631 of JBEHWK010000025.1, read as the reverse complement.
CCATATCATATGAAAGCTTAGTAAGTCCTTCTGACATATTTAAAGATTCCTGTGTAGTCAGGCCCATTGAAGTCAGCATTGAATTATAAGTAGCAACATTTTGCCTGACACTATATGCATTTAACCCCAGAGCTTTTGAGGTTTCTTCTGACCACTTCCTTGCATCACCAGCCATTGATCCCATGGCAACTTCAAAGAGGTTTTCAGATTCAACAGCATCCATAGCAAGTTTTGTAGCAGCAGCTCCAATTCCTAAAATGGGTGCTGTGACGGCAGTTGAAAGCTTGGTTCCAACAGAAGACATCTTTTCTCCTACAGCCTTCATTTTTTCTCCGGCCTTATCCATACTTTCCGAAAGTTTATACCAGGCTGAACTTTTTGTTGTAAGTTCTTTTGTGGTTTCCTTTAATTCCTGCTGGAGTTTATTCAATTCTGCTGTTGCATAATTAAGCTTTATCTTAAGGTTTTCTGTTGCCTTAGCATCCTCACCCTTTTTCTGAACACTTTCCTGAAAGCTTTTGTTAAGAGCTGCAACCTTTTCTTTTTGAAGTTCTATCTGCTTGTTTAAAGTATCTGTTTTAAGTTTCAGTCCTTCTTCAGATTTACCGAAGTCACCAAGCTTGGAGGAAGCTGCCGCAAATTCACTTTGAACTACTTTAAGCCCTCTCTGAATTTTTGCCACACCTTCCTGAAAGCCTCTGTCATCAAGCCCAACCCTTGCTACAACCGTACTTGCTTCTGTTGCCATTAACCTCACCTCCCTCTAGAAAATCACATTGTCTATATAATCAAGTTCTTCAGGCTCCTCAATCCCATTTACCCTTTTGTATACTTTGTACAGTCCCTGCAGCTTCTTCGGAGTGCTTCTCCAGAACTGCTCTTCTGTCATCTTAAGTAGATTTGTTCCCAAATAAAAAAGCCACTCCCAATCCCATCCTTCGGAATCAGTGTGACTTTCTATTCCCCCATATTTTCTTCTGCCTCCGGCATAGCCATATTCAACCCTTCATTAATAGCTGTGCCTAACCTTTCCATATCGCTTAAAGTAAGCATTCTGCCTACATCTTTTAAGGTTACACTCTCATCTTCTGCTTTTATTGCTGAATAAATCAATGCCCTTATGGCTCTAATCTTTTTCTTCTGCAAATCATCGAATGCCTGGTTGATGTCTCCATAAACCTCTTCCAATTCACAGAAGGTATTCATATCAAATTTAAGTTCATATTCCTTATCATTAAGATTAAATTTTATCCCTTTATTTTTAAGTTCTGATGCTTTCAAACTTATCCCTCCAATCTATTTTTAGGCAAGAAAAAACAGGGCATAAAAATCCCTGTTTAGTACAATACAAGAAATATACGTAATAGTTCATTTACAACTTGGAGTTTGTAACAATGTAGAATAATTAATCATCTTCACCGTAACCATATTTGATATTCTTATGACCACAGTACTTACATCTAACATAAGCATATCTATTACCGCCATCTTCCCAAGGAGCAGAAAAGTCGCCTCTCAATGGTTGCCCACAACTTATGCAAGTCTCGCTGCTTCCACTTCCTTTTCCTCTATGCATGGAATCTACTAATTCTCCATCTTCCATGAAAAAGACACCACCAGTACAGTTTGGACATTCAAAGCGTTCCCCATCACCATCCATTTTTGCTCCGCACCAAGGGCAGGTCTCTTCTGAGCCCCCGATAGATCCAATTGATTTTCCAAACAATCCCATAATTATTCCTCCTCTAATATTGTATGTTGATAAAAATAAACCAGCTTGACAAATTCCTGTTTATCAATTACTAAATAGACAATTATGTTTTAACCATACTTTATTATACCAAATAATTCCTTACATTTAAATCGATTTCATATAAAAGTTTATGGGGTAGCAGCTGGTTCAGTAAGAACTGAAGTAAACCAAGAACTTATGATTGTCAGATCTATTCCTGTTTCGTCTTCATCTGCAATAAATCTGTAGTTTCCATCAAAATCTCTCGAATAAAATTTACCTTTTAGCTTAGCACTCTGAGCTTTTGGCTTTTCAGCTTCAGTGTCATATTCATCTGTTGCAAGTTCAAATTTGCCTTTTAGAAGCCATACATATCTGTACTTGCCATTGTTCTTTTTAGACTTAAATCCTAAAGCAATTGTTGGTGGTAAATCATCCTTACTTTCTATAAGAACTCCTTTAACAACAGATGATCCCTGAAGTTTTGCTCTGCTTGTAAGCGAAAGCTGATTCAATTCTATTTCAACATCTACGCCTTCGAACGCTGTGATTATATCTTCAACGGTATCATCAGAATATATATTATCAGAATTAACTTTAGGTGAAATCTTAGCACTTATAGCTCTTTCAACCTTTGAAGGAGTTTCATAAACTGCTCCGGTACCATTGTCACTTGTTAAAACTGCTATATGAATGTCTTTTAATCCTATTTGTCTAGCCATTTAACCACGCTCCTCTAAATAATAAAATTTAAGACCTTTATGATAGATTTGAGTATCTTCTTCATAAAGGTCTATTTCACTTAATCTTTTAAATCCTAAATTCTTAAGAAGGTCTTTTACTTGCTTAACTAAGTTTGAATAATCGGTTTTTGACCAAACATCAACCTGTAAATAGTGTGCTGTCAGGCTTTCTTCATCATCTTCAAATTCTTCCCCAGCCTCAAGATATTCATAAAATGTTACGTAAGTATCATCCTTGCCGGTGTATTTATGGAAGCTTATAGGAACATTTGTTGGTTTCAAGGTATCCATAATTATTTTATTTATCATTCCTCAATCCCTTTCTTTAATTCGGCTGCAATTATTTCATTGATTTCTTTTTTATTTTCTAATATTGAATTCTCAGCCCAATGCTGTGCCGGTATTTTACTTGTTCCCCACTCTGTAAATTTGCTATAGAAGAACTCCGAATTATCTCCTTTGTTAGGTCCGATATTTATATAGTCAATCCCGCTCTCCCTCTTTATTTCTGAGACCATAATATTATCAGCCATATGTCTCTTGCTTTCTTCAGATCTTGGAGCTTTTTTCTCCATTGTGCTTTTCACAAGTTTACCAGCTTTATCTAAGGCATTCTTTTTAATAACCTCTCCCTTAGAGCCAAGTTTATTAACTTTATCAATAAGTTCAGCCATGCCTTCAAGTTCAATTTTAGCCACTTCTTTCAACCTCCAAAGCCTTGATTTCAATAAATTTATTTGTATACTTTATATTATCTATTGAAGTTATATTGTACTGCTTATCTTGAAATAAAATTCTCATATAAGGGTCTATATTTGTATATCTGATAGTAAATTTAACTGTTTTTTCTACTTGAATAGCGGCCGCTTCAAAGTATTCTCTTCCACTTAAATTAGAAGCTGAAGCCCAGACAACCTTGTAGGTTTCCCAGGCTTCTACTGCAAATCCATTTTCATTTACAGCAGATGTTAATCTTTGGAATGTTATTCTGTGTTTAAGATCCCCTATCTTCAAAGCGTCACCAGCTTTCCTGCCTATAAGCAAATAACAGTCTTGTCATCACTTCAATCATAGATCTTATATCAAGATTTTCTCTCTGCTCATATAAACATGCTACTGCATAAAAAATTGATTGCTTTACAGCTTCAGGAATTATAGTAAAATCAGTTAAAGTAAATCTCAAAATCCCTTCACAGATATCTTCAGCTACCATAATGAATTTAGTGATGAGTGCATCCTCTTCAGCACCATCAACTCTTAAATACAGTTTTGCTTCTTCAAGTGTAAGAACCATACACCCACCTCCATTTATAATTCACCTTAAGTTGTAGACATTAACCCTGCATTTTTTAATTTAGTAAGCAATGCATTGAAGTCAGCTTTTAGCGCTGCAACATCAGCTGCTGTGCTTTCAGTTTGTACGATTGCCCTGGTAAGTTGCACACCATTCATGTAAAGCTTTCCTTCAGAAGTAACTTCCAGAGTCCCATTAACAACCCATTTTTCTCCGCCAGCTTCTGAATAATTTTTAATATTGCCCATATATAATCACCTATAATTTCATCTGTAGAACTTTAATAGCTTCAGGCAAAATTAATTTACCATCAACTCTTTGTGTTGCCTTGAATCCAACTTGTCCTGTTGCGGCATAAAGCTCATTTAATCTTTGAAATGACCGACCCTGTCTATCTGCTACCCAATAATAACTAAAATCACCGAAAGCAATTATTTTAGCTGTTGAAGCTATGGAAGGTACATATGCTGAAGTTTTTACCGGTCTGTTTAATATTGTATCTGGTTGTCCTGCTGTGATCGACGGTTGCCAAATATACTGCCCATTTCCATCCTTAAGTTTTCTAATTGACTTAACTGTAGAATCATTCATTGTGAATATAGAATTTTTTCTATATGGTGATTTCACTGAATAAAACAAATCCATTATTTCATCTAAAGTAATTGCTGTAGCACTTGCAGTAGTTACCCCCAGTTGCGCACCTCCTGTAGCATTGAATATTCCTGTAGGTTTACCTGTTCCATCCCCTATAAAGAAGGACTCCTCTTCCTTTGCTCCAATTCTTCTTGCAAACTCTTTTGCAATATAACTTTCCAAATTAAAAACACTATCATTAAGGAGTTCCTCTGAAACCTTAATCATAGTGCCTAATTTGTATGCTCCTATTGATACAAGAGAAAATGCATCATCAGATTCTGGAATAGCTCCTTCTTCATCAACCCAGGAAGCTGTTCCTTTAGCAGAAACTACAGGGATTTTCTTATCTCCTGAAGAAGTGGTAATCACATTTGCAAGCTGCCTGAACATGTTTTGTTCTTCCAAGCTTTCTATTAAAGTCTTTTCAAACTCATCCGGTGCCAAATATCCGCCTTCACTGTCAGTACCTACCTGCAAAGCATTCTGTACTTCAAAACTATTCTTGTTTCTCATGGCATTCCAAAATGAAGTTTTATATTCATCTGATGCCCTTCCCGTCTTATCTTCCCCATTAAATCCTCTAGGCATGTTTCTTATTGGATTTGTTGTAGCCTTTGAAAGTTCCAAGTCCAATGCTGCCTGTCTCTCCAACCTGTCTATTTCTTTTCCTAAATTAACAACATCAGCTTCCATTTTTTCATAAGTTGCAGTATCCTCTGCTGATAAGCATCCATTGTCATTTCTCTTATTATCCAGAAAAGCCTTAGCACTGTCCCATATTTTTGCTCGTTTTTCTCTAAGTTCTAATATTTTACTCATATATCGTCCTCCAAAATCAATATTTTAAAAGTTCAAGTCTTTTTAATAATTGTCCATGAGATGTTCCTTGCACTATATCCTTTTTACTGCTTGGAAATTTGCTTAAGAGTGAGTTTGTTACTGTCATTTTGGTAAATAAAATCCCTTCATTTTCTACTGGGTCTGCATCACTGCTAGAAAACAATATTTTATCAACAAATCCAAGTTCAACGGCCTTATTAGCGTTAAACCAGGTCTCGGAATCCATAAAATTTGACAGTTTAACTCTCGGTAGACCAGTTTTGATCTCATAGGCATTAATAATGCTTTCTTTCACTTCACTCAGCATAGAAATTATCTTTTTCATTTCTTGAGTATCTCCAAATGCTATGGCCATGGGATTATGAATCATAATTAACCCAGTAGGAGATATGAGCACTTCCTCTCCAGCCATTGCAATAACTGAAGCGGCACTTGCTGCAATTCCATCAATTTTTACAGTGACCCTCCCCTTATATTCCTTAAGCATGTTATATATCTGACTTGCTGCAAATACACAACCACCAGGTGAATTGATCCAAACTGTGATATTTCCACTGCCTGAATTTAACTCTTGCTTAAAGAGCTTTGGTGTCACTTCATCTCCATACCAAGTTTCATCTGATATTTCTCCATTAAGAAATAGGGTCCTGTCTTCATCATGATTAATCCAATTCCAAAACTTTCGCTTCATTCTCCTTACCTCCTTCCTTCTAAACTGAATTTAAAAAAGCATACTCTCCAAATAGCTCTGTTGCCTTTTGGTTGTATGCTTTTGCAGCTTCTAATAATTTGTCTGGTGGAAACCTACCAATAGTATATCTTTTACCCTTATACCCAATTCTAACAATCAACTTATTTTCATTTCTGCTATACCTTACGCCCTTAAATCCTGTAGTATTATCCTTTCTAATTCCTTGATTAAAACAATTTTGATGTTTCGTGCAGATTCTCAAATTTTTTCTGCAATTATTTAATGGATTTCTATCAATGTGATCTACAAACATATCTTTTTCTGGTTTTAAAAGTAATCGATGAAGCTTTATAAGCTTACCATTATCATGTGCTAATACATATCCTGAGCTTCCAATGTGCCATGTATGTGTTTTTACCAAAGATAAATCTTCAGTATCGAAGGTAAATTCTCTACCATCTGAAACAATGCATGTTGTTATATCTTTTTCACTTTTATAGCTATTACATTTGCCGCAGCTCCTTGAATGACCATCTCTTAAATGCCCTTGCTGAACAATACTTTCTTTGCCGCACTCACACCGACAAACCCACATTTGCTGGCCATTCTTTGCGATATGGGACTTTCTTAGAACCGTTAACCTACCATAAACTTTATTTGTTAAATTCATTCTTACTTTTATCACCACCTGTTTGATATTTTTCAATCCAAACACCGGCATTTGCCATATCAACAAAATTTCCATTTACAAGATATTTCGATCCCCCTTGTTCATCTGGAATTAAGTTCATTTCCTCCAATTCTCTTATATCATTTGCTGACATTATACCGTTCTGCCTCATTATTTGATAAAAGTTAGCTCTGGAAACTGCATCTCCACGTAATCTAGCATTTAAATTAAACTTCACAAAGTATATTTTTTTCTCTTCTTGTGTGAATAAAGATTTTTGTATTGACTGCTCAAGCCTTGAAACCCAAGGCATAATAGTATTGTCTATAAAACTAATAGATTGGTGTTCTATATTACTGAATGTTGCTCTATCAAGACTCGCTACCAAGTGTGGCGGCACTCTAAATATCCTGCAAATTTCTTCTGTCTGAAACTTTCTAGTTTCAAGAAACTGTGCTTGTTCCGGTGGAATCCCTATACTCTGAAACTTCATGCCCTCTTCCAATACTGCAACCCTATGTGCATTTGAAGTCCCTTGATATACACTGTTCCAACTATCCCTAACCCTCTGAGGATCTTTAACAACTCCCGGATGTTCAAGCACACCTCCTGGATTTGCTCCATTTGCAAAGAATTTAGCTCCATATTCCTCAGTTGCTATTGCCATGCCGATTGCATTCTTGGCCATAGCTATAGGAGAGTATCCGATTAATCCATCAAAGCCAAGGCCCGGAATATGCAAAACTTCTTCACTTCGTAGCGAATACAAGATACCATCTTTGTTGTAAATGTAATAGATTTGCCCCTTTTCATTTCTATCCACAGTCATTTTATCCGGTAACAGAGGATAAAGAGCTATGACATTACCTCTTCCATCACGAATAATCTGTGAGTATGAATTCCCCCATAATAAAAGATGACCCATAAGTGTTTCTCTGAACACGAATGAAGTCATCTCAGGGTTTGGCTCATCTGCAAGAAGATGATATATTGGATGGTTTATGGCTTTTTCTTTTCCAGTTTCATTATATTTATAGGTGTGAAGTGGCAATGAAGCTATAGTTTCAGCAAGTATCCTTACACAAGCATAGACTGCTGTTGTTTCCATTGCAGTTGTTTCATTAACTGTTTTACCACTAGTAGTACTTCCAAAAAAGAAGCTATAAGTGCTTCCCCAGAAGCTATTCTTCGGAGATGCTCTTGCTTCAAATAGCCTTGATATAATTGGTATTTTCATTGTTTTTACCTCCTGAAAATGGGTATAGAAAAAGTACCCATTTATGGGTACTTTCATAAAACTATTATTAACTTGGCATCTTCCAACAGTTAAAACTACTTTTATTATTTATAAGTATTGGAGAAATTGTCTTAGCTGCAGCTAAAAAGTAATTTTCATAAGTCATCCCATTTGCATTATTTATTGCTGTGCAGAACATTTTATGTGCTATTAGAAAATTACCTCTACAAATGACTGCATGCAATAAAGGAATAATATTGGTATCATGTACATTAAACTTTTGACATCTTTCTATAAATTCTTTACCTAGTTCATCTATCCCCCATTCAAATCCTTCACTCTTTTCGTTTAGAGCTCTTCTCACAAATTCAAAAGCCCTTTCTCCAAATGGAATTATAATAATAGGATGATATTTATTAATCAGCTGTCTAAATTTCAGTATTTCTGCACTTAATCCAACCTCATCCTTCCATACACTCCTTGTTTTTACAGCGTTTCTAATATAAAGTTTATTCCAGTCTAACCTGTACATTATGGAAAGCAAATCATCTTGAATCTGCTCTATAATTGGAGTTACAATATTGTGAACTGTTGGATGTTTCAAGTCAAATGGATTCTCAAGTTCTTCACTAAAGTTGTCTGGTTCCGAATCGCCTATAAGCCATATTTTACTTTCTATTAGACCACAATCCCTATTCATTCAATGTCCTCCTCTCTTGAATTATTGAAATCATACTATTCTAAGCGGTCTTAGAATTATTAGCATCTATATTTTTTTATAAACTTGGCAATTCCTATTTTTTTTGTCAAGTTCATCAACGTTACTGACTGTGTTATTTCTAACCTTTTCTACAAATTTTCTTCCAAGTAATTTTCTTGTTCCATATGGAACGTAAGGCCAGTACGAACTTAATAATTCATTAATTGAAAACTCAGTTCCACTCTGAAGCTTATCAACCACATCTAAAAGTATTGTCATAAGCTTTGGTTCTAACCATTTTTCAATTGAAGACTTGTGAAGATTCTCAACCCATTGTGAACATAATAGATATTGTTTTCCAGAAGCAGGAATTACAGTATCATAATATCGATTGTATCCTTTTTGGTCTTTCTTCTGCTGATCCATACTTGAATTTTTATCAAATTCTTTTAGTACAGCAAAATTCAAATTTAAAACTCTTTTTGAGTAATCATTATCCTGCAATAAATCGATTTCCTCATTGGTAATAATGCCCTCTTGAAGAAACCTTGAAATAAGTTTTCTGGCACTTTTTCCAATTTTTATTTCATTGACATTTTCATCCTCAGTATCAAATTCTAAACCTACTGCCGAAATATCCCCAGCTTCTTTTTCAAGGATAGCTCTTGCATTAACCAAAGTATCTTCATCTAATCTGTAGGATTGAACAATATTATTTAGTGCAGCTATCTCCCAACCATTTTTAAAAATCTTCCTAGCGCTCGAAGACCTACTACGCCTTGAGTTAAGAGTAAAATTTTCTGGGAGTTCTTCTTCAGGGTTTAAGTCTTTCTTGAACACATAGTAGTAATCTATAAAAATTTTCTTGCCTATCTTATTTAGAAGAACTTCCAAACTTTCTTCATTCAAATCTTCTGCTTCGTTACTGTTGCTCACCTCATCGCCTCTAATACTTTCATACTGGTCGATAGTCATAAAAACATAAGCGGGTTTATTGTTTTTAAATACGATTAGCTCCTTTTTTCTCTCTACCTTTTCGCATACACCATCAAAGTCATTCTGTAAATCTGATTGGCTAACAATACTATTCATATCAATCATCATATTCTTAAACCTCCTCTTTCTACTTTATCTATAGTATATCACCTTACTCCCATTTTGTATACCCCCCAACAAATTACTTTTTATTTATTTTTAATATATATTTGTGTTTCCTGAGCATTGCGGCTCATTGTTAACCCCCTAACTTTAATTTATAAAACCAATATTCCTCTCTCATCATAAACACTACTTTTATTTTCATTTCTTATAGCTCTATCAAGGGCCATTATTAAAGCCACAGCACCGTCGATTTTTTCTGTACTTTTCTCTTTGTCCGGTTTAATATTACCTGCTGGATCTGTCTTAACATAAATGTTATCCATCATCCACCTAAGTACTGGATTCCCTCCATGGGCGATCTTTTTCTCAAGGACCAGTTTCATTAATTCCCTTGAAGGGGGTGACATATTTTTATAGCCTTGCCCAAATGCAGCTACTATAAAGCCCATACTTTCAAGATTCTGAACCATCTGCACTGCTCCCCATCTGTCAAAGGCAATTTCTTTAATATTATACTTTGTACCAAGTTCCTCAATAAATGTTTCTATGAATCCATAGTGAACAACATTCCCTTCAGTAGTTTTAATATAACCTTGTTTCTCCCAGACATCATAAGGTACATGGTCTCGCCTTACTCTTAGTTTTAAATTTTCATCCGGAATCCAGAAATAAGGCAGCACAAGATAGCATTCATCTGTATTTCTTGGTGGAAAAACTAAAACAAAAGCAGTAATATCTGTAGTACTTGAAAGGTCAAGTCCTCCATAACATTCTCTGCCTTTAAGTTTTTCAAGATTAACTTCAAAGGAACATTTTTCCCAAATATTCATAGGCATCCATTTTATATTCTGTTTTAACCATATATTAAGTCTCAATTGCTTAAATAATGCTTCCTCAACAGGATCTTGTTTTGCTTGCTCATAATGCTCCCTTACCCTATCTATTTGAATGGTATGCCCAAGGCTTGGATTTGCCTTATACCAATTTTTTTCGTCTTCCCAGTCATCATTTTCTTCAAGTCCATATATTATTGGTAAAAATGTAGGGTCTATTCTTCTTCCTGCTAAAATATCTTTAGCCTTACAATGCATATCCCAACCATAGCCAGATAATTTGTCACCAGCTGTTGTTAAATATATAAATAACGGCTGTTCTCTTGCATCTCCTGAACCTGTTGTTAACATTTTAGCTAAATCTGCATTGGGATATGTCCAAATTTCGTCCAGTAAAACACAAGCACAATTGAGTCCAGATTTTGACTTCACATCTGAACTTAAAACTTGATAAAAACTACCTGTTGTTGGATATATAATTCTTTTAGTAGAACGAATAGTTTTTGTTACCCTAGAAAGTGTTCTATTTCCTTCTATAAAATTCACACTGGTATTAAAAATAATACTTGCTTGCTGACGGTCACAAGCTGCAACATACACTTCTGCATTTGATTCTCCATCTGCTAAAAGCATATAAAGTGCAATAGCAGCTCCAAGTTCACTTTTGCCTACCTTTTTAGGAATCTCTACATAAACTGTTCTGTACTGCCTTGTACCATCTTCCCTTAATGTTCCAAAAGCTTTTTTAATCAAATCAATCTCCCAAGGTAGAAGAATAAAAGGCTGTCCAGCCCATTTGCCCTTAGTTAGCTTTAGCTGCTGAATAAAATTAATAACATGCTCTGCATGGACTTCACTATATGGCATTATTCTCTTCTCCTCCTTAAGAAGCGTCTATAAAATCTGTACCCTTAGAAATACCCGCTAGAAGCATTTCCATTGGGTCATTGACATCTTGTTTGCCTTTATCTGCAACAATTCTGCTCCTTGAAGAAGGTGTAAGTCCAAACTGCTCACAAAACTTAATCATAATCTTAAGATAAGTTTGGGCAATAGATACCTGTGGCACTTGCTGCCAATATCCACTTGGTGTTTTTACAATTGTTCCATGCTTTGATATAAATTCTTCTGCTTCCTTCCAACGTGCATAAGCTTCACAGTATCCTGCAAAAGCAGCCATATCAACTTCAGTTAATATTCCAAGATCCTCAAGTTGCTTTGCAACCCTCCTCCATTCCTTCTTAGCTTCAGCATCAAGCCAAGCAGGGCATTTTGGTGCTTTCTTCTTAGGCTTTGGCTCAAATTCATTAAGTGCTCTTTTCCCTGGATTGCCTTCAAGTTCTTTTACTGCAGTTGGTTTTGGTTTTCTTCCTCTCAACGCCATAAAATCACCTCCAATCCAAGTTTGATGCATAATAAACAGAGCCTGTATTAACAAGCCCGAATAATTAACTATTTAATTCTGGTATGACTTTGAGAATTTGTTCTTTTTATTTTCACTTTCCAAATAATCAATTTCTTTATGACTTTCACTAATGGCAGTTCTTAATGTATTAACAGGAATTCCGTTATCCTTATAGCCTTCCCATATTACATTTATATATCTCTCAAGAGGTTTTGCTGGAAGCTTCCCGTATATATTTGTCATAACATAAGCCATTGCTGTTACTTCTGTTCCATCTTCCATCATTACCTTAATTTCTTTCTTAATGTAAAGGTCCGGGTATCCTTCATATCTATCAAGTGCTTTCTCACACTGATTTGTAATCTCCCAAAGAACTATCGGCACATTATAACCATGCTTCTCTTCAATATTCGCAACTCCATATTTTACTCCCCTGAAGGTCAATCTGTAATTTTTCAACTGTCCCTTTCCAATAACCTTAGCCCTTGGGCATCTTTGCTTCATTTGTTGCAAATTCATGTTACTGCCATAAGCAGCATATATTATTTTTTCCATTTTTCTGGACTCCTTTCTTTTTACATAAATGGAGGGAATGCTTTTCCTCCCCTTATTATGCTGCATGTCTCCATGCAGAATCCCCTTCAAGTTTTGCAAGGAAATGCTGCCTGCAGGTTTCAAACTCTTTTCCTATAAGTCCAAGCCTCAGCATCCAGCACCTGAATGTATACTTTTCATTTTCTGTATTGGTTCTTTTACAGCTTGCTGATTTTTGATTTATTGCTTGATAACTTACTGCAAGGCAAAATTGAATATAAGCTTTTATCTTACCAGCATGAGTTGTGCTGTTGAAAAGTCTGAATTCCACTGTGCCTTTGTCAAAAATACTGTGAAGGTTGAGTCCATGGTATCTGCTTGAATGATAATGCTTTCTTCTTGTTTCAGCTCCATACCCTTCGTACCAAATATCTGCAAGGGCCTCAATTGTCTTAGGTTTCTTCTTATTTATTGTGCTTAAAAGATGTTCATTAACTTTTTTACAATATCTGAGCCTTAAAGGGTCTATCTCAAGAGCCTTATATAATAACTCCTCTTTGCTTGCTATCAGATTCACCAAATTTTTAAGGCTTATAGGTGTATGGTTTGCTCCGTCGATATGAATGTGAATCCCGCAACTTCTATTTGCAATTGCTCCTGCTTTTCTAAAGCATCTTACAATTTCCTGTAAAGTTTCAATGTCATCGTATGTTAAGATTGGGCTAACCAATTCTACCTTGTAAAGGTTGGTTGCTGCTACAATCTGATTTCCTTCTTTCTTCTGAGAACAGATGCTTGAGTCAGAAACAATTTTCCACTTTCTTTCCTTATCATCTTTAATATGGTACTCATCATAACCTCCTCCGAAGTATTCTGCTTTAGTTTTAAAAAATTCTGCAACTTCCTTTGCTGCTATGTATCTTGTTATTCCGGTAAGTTCAATTTCTATTCCGAACTTTTGGTTTTTCATTGTATTAACTCCTTTCAAAGTGTGTTTATTTCCTTTTGGTAGTGTACATATTAACTCTGAAAGGAGCTCTTATCCAGTTGTATATACAGATAATACACAGGTTTTTAAAGACAATATTCCTATTTATAGGACAGTAAAAAAAGAAAGTTTTTATTCAATTCCTTCCTTATTTAACTTCTGAATATTTTGTTTTAACTCCATCTCTTACAAGGAACACATCCTCATCCTTTCCAACCAGCTCAATGTATCTTTTCACAATAACATGAGCATATTTTTCATCAAGTTCAATAGTAAAACATATTCTGTTTGTTTGCTCACATGCTATCAATGTTGAGCCGCTGCCTCCAAATGGATCAAGAACAATACAATTGCTCATGCTGCTGTTTGTAATAGGATACGCACATAGTGCCACTGGTTTCATGGTTGGGTGAAGCTCATTTTTCGATGGCCTGTCAAAATTCCATATGGTACTTTGTTTCCTATCTGAATACCAGTTATGCTTTCCGTCTTTTTTCCACCCGTAAAGCACCGGTTCATGTTTCCACTGATACGGACTTCTTCCAAGAACAAGGCTCTGCTTGGACCAGATACAAACACCTGAAAGATAAAATCCGGCATCCTTAAAAGCCTTTCTAAAATTCAACCCTTCTGTATCAGCGTGAAACACATAAACTGAAGCGTCCTTTTCCATGGACTCTGCCATGTTTTGAAACGCCTTAAACAAAAAATTATAGAATTCCTCATCTTTAAGATTATCGTTTTGAATCTTGCCTGCCTTAGCTTCATAAGCCACATTGTACGGCGGATCTGTTACAACTAGGTTTGCTTTTTTTCCATCCATAAGAACTAAATAAACTTCTGGATCCGTACTATCCCCACAGATAAGTCTGTGTCTGCCAAGCAGCCAAATATCTCCCTTTTGAGCTATAGGTGTCTCCTTTAAAGCTTCCTCTACATCAAAGTCATCTTCCTTTATTTCCTTGTCATGAAGTTCATTAAACAATTCTTCAATTTCCGGCGGTTCAAATCCTGTAAAAGATACATCATAGTCCAGGCTTTGCAAATCTTTTATTAAGTCTGCCAAAAGTTCCTTATTCCACTCGCCACTTATTTTATTAAGTGCTACATTCAAAGCCTTTTCTTTAGTCTTATCAACATCAATAACAACACAATCAATCTCCGTATATCCAAGTGTCTTCAAAACTGAAATTCTTTGATGCCCTCCTATTACAGTTAAATCTTTATTAACTATAACAGGATCAACATATCCAAACTCATTTATGCTATTCTTTATCTTTTCAAATTCTGAATCCCCTAGCTTTAGTTTTTTCCTAGGGTTATATTCAGCCGGTATAAGATCGTCTATTTTTAATTTCTTAAACTCCATATTCTTCATCCTTCCAAAACCTTGATTTAATGTAACAGTTATGGCTGCAATATTTTCTGTTTTTATTTCCATACGCACTGAATTCATTTTCGCAATGTGGGCAGGTGAACTTGTAAATTGCAGTGGACTTTCTGTTCTTCATATCCTGATTTTCCTTCCACCATTTTCTGCGGCACTCCTCAGAACAAAATCTTCTTACTCTACCTTGGTGTTTTTGTTTAATCGGCTTTTCACAGCAAACGCAAAGTAAATTTCCTTTTATTTTTTCTTTAACGTTAAAAGCAACAACGCATGAGTCTCCTTCTAATCCATTTCGTTTACAAAATCCTCTAACACTATCTCTTGTTAATCCTAAAAGATTAGCTATACCTTTATATCCCATACCTTCTAATCTTAGTTCTTTGATTTTTTCTTTTTCATCACTAGTCATATGAGTTGCTCCTTTCATTAAACTTTTATGCAATAAAAAAGTAACCACAAATTATTGCAGTTACTTATTTCAGCATTTCTATTTTGCGATTTTTTTAGTCCCCCCCTTGTTTAATTCTGCGAAAATTCACACGTGAGGGGGCGGCGGTCCTTAGCATGTCCTGTTTTAAGGTATATTGCCCCCTACCGCCATAGAGGGTCGCTGTAACTCTTACTGAATTAATATTTATATTCATTGTATCTATCTTCAGTCATTGTTTTAACATCATGGCATCTCTTGCAAAGAGCCTGCCAGTTACTCTCATCCCAAAACAATGCTTTATCGCCTCGATGAGGAATGATATGATCAACTACTGCTGCTTCAACAAACTTAATATCCTTTAAACAACTAACACATAAGGGATTTCTCTTAAGATATATTTTACTTACAGTTCTCCATTTGCTATCATAGCCCCGGCTTGCTGCACTGCCTCTTTCATTTCCATATAATTTCTTATGTTTCTCACAGTACCTTTCTTCCGTTAGTTCTGGGCATGCAGGAAAGCTACAAGGTTTTCTTGGTTTTCTCGGCATTGCTTCACCTCATTCAGTTATAAAAAAGCCACCACAGTCTTTTCTATAGTAGCCTTTTCATTATCTCGTCTATTATAATATTATCTCAAGAAGATACTCTCTTTCTATCACATTTACTCTCATCTTTTGAAAAATTTATATTTTTTAAAGCTTTATCATGAATACGGAATACATGCTGTAAACTATACTCTTCCAGCATTTATAAATTACCATGCTCATCCACCCAATAAAAAACTCCCAGACTTAACTGAGAGTTAATTATACAATTTTATACAATTATATTAGCACATATTAATTGGACAACCAATCAATCTTTATTTTCAATTAAACTAGCGCCCCTAATTTAATTAAATAGCTTTTTTCAAAAAGATCCTTACTGTAATCTCTAATATCTGTAGCATTCAAGATATTATATTTACGCTTAATTTGTTCAAAATAATTTGTAATAATATCCTTTCTTATGACTTCATTTGAAGAAGCGTCAGCAGCAAGACCATTTCTAGTAACTAGCCACGGTTGTTCTGAATGCGTCATTTTCTCAAGTATCTTACCGCTATAACATCCAAAATTAATTATAATACTATCTAATATTTCTTTTTCAATATTTGAAATATTAAGATCACAATAATTATAAGGTATTTCATTTTCTATAGGATTGTATCCCATATTTTTATATCTATGGTATATTCCTACATATACTGGGCCGTGCACCCAAGCCTGACAATCCTCCTCAAACAAAAACTCTCCAGTGAAAGCTTTGTAAAATCCCTGAGCGTAATAAAGTAGTTTTTGTAAAGCTAATGGAGTAACTTCTGATAAATTAGTTAAAAAATACTTTACAACGCTATCGATTTTC
>JBEHWK010000024.1:0-30282 GCA_040217795.1 Clostridiaceae bacterium | reverse complement strand
AGATTCTTTTATTTATCCAAGCAACTTTTACAAAAACTTAAATAATCTTTGCAATAAAAAAATCGCCAAGGCGATTATGAGCCATCGATTTTTTTCTCGCATCTGCCTTTTCGAACGTACGTGAGAAAAATCTGGCAGGCGACAAATTCTCTTTTTACTCTTTAGGGACTGTAGTTATATTATGTGTAATTATATTCACTTTAAGTTATCCACAGTTTTTAAATTTTATAATTTCCTAAAGAGTAATAAAAAGCGCCCGTTGCACTCTCCATTGGAGCGCAAGGGCGCGGTACCATCCAAAATTTATAACTTAATTGAAATAACGGTTATTAACCGGTGAAACTTACTTTATTTCAGTTCACAGCTCTTGAGCAAGTTCGGAAACCTCGTTATATAGTCTTGCACCAACTGACTACTCTCTTAAAAACTAATTTTCTTACTACTCTCATTCATCGCTTTTAATAATTTAGTAAAATATTATACCATATTCAATTAAAAGTCAACCTTATTTTTCTAATTCCTTTATTACATAAGTAGGTAAGGCAAATGCCCCTTTATGAATTTCTTCGTTATAGTATTTCGTTGACTCTAACTTTTCCTTGAACTGGAACCCCTTAAAATCTTTTAAAGGATCGTATTTTTTTGATGCAAATCCAAACAGCCAATGCCCTGAAGCATATGTAGGCATGTGATACTGATATGCCTTGCATATTGGAAATATCTTTCCAATTTTATTGTATGCTCTTTTCATTTCTTTTGCATTATTAGGGTAATATGGACTTTCACATTGATTAACCATTATTCCCTCTTCTGTTAATGCCTTGAAGCAGTCATTGTAGAATTCTTCTGAAAACAATCCTTCTCCAGGACCTATAGGATCTGTTGAATCCACTATTATTAAATCATAATAATTTTCTTTAGTCTTTATATACTTTATGCCATCTTCAAAATAAACAGAAACTCTTTTATCATCAAGTTTGCATGAAGTATAATCCAGATATTTTTTTGAAGCTTCAACCACTACAGGATCTATTTCAACCATATGTATTTCTTCTATAGTGCTGAATCCAGTCAATTCTCTTACTGTTCCTCCATCTCCGCCGCCTATAACTAAGGCTCTTCTGATGTTTGGATTAACACCCATTGCTACATGCGTAATCATTTCATGATAAATAAACTCATCCTTTTCAGTAACCATTGTCCATCCATCAATAACTAATACACGTCCAAACTCAAAAGTGTCGATAATATCTATTTTTTGAAAATCACTTTTCCCTGAAAAAACATAATCCTTAACCTTCATTGAGAATTTAACATTTTCAGTCTGATTTTCAGTATACCATAGTTCCATATTATTCCTCCCTGCCTGATAAATCAAAAGGTTTGTGTGAAGTTACATCCATTTCTACATCTGAATAATTTTTGATCTTCTCTACGATTCCTCTTGCTATTTCTGTAGATTCACTTCTTTCAGCTTCTAGTACCTCTTCCAGATAGTTGAAAGCATCCCATGGATTTATTGTATCCCCGCAGGTATATAAATCTACTGAAGCATATCCATATTCAGGCCAGGTATGAATGGTTAAGTGCGATTCCTGTATTATTACAGCCCCGCTGACTCCCCAAGGATTAAATCTATGAAAACAGCTTGTTACTATTGTAGCCTTTGACTTTATTGCTGCTTCCCTCATATATTTCTCAATTATCTCGTGATCTTTCAACGTTTCCTTATTGCAATTGTAATATTCAATTAAAATATGTCTTCCTAATTGTTCTATATGCATTATAATCCCTCCTGAAATAATTAGATTAAATAGCTGATAATTTATATATTTTAAATTAATCTCCACATGTTAATAGCAGTATTTTTATAATAGTTTAGTATTACATAACTTATAGTTTGATTTAATAAACTTTTTATACTTTGTTTAGTAATTGTAAACTCTTAGTTTATATATATTAACCACTAACTAATATATCACACTTTAAATACATATATATACCTTCAAAATCAGCCAAAAATCAGCTTAATACCCCTCAAGATGAGTTTAAATCTTTTTTCCTTCGATTTTCTTTTTCTTTCTGTTATTTATCCTCATTTACATTTCACTGATAAAAGGAACATTTACTGAAACTTACCTTATGCCTGCTGATTTCTTCGAGAGTTGAAAGAAGAAGCGGCCTGCATAAGTTAATAGTTGAAGTTGGTTCCCTATAACTGGTGAATTGCCACCACATTAAGAATCGATTTTTAGTCTATCCATTTTCCACCTAAGAAATCAGGAGAATCCCTTATATTTGTTAAAAATAATTTCGCTAAAAATAATCAGCTGACCTCAAGACATATGCCTGAAATCAGCTGATTTGATTTTTACTTCTTATCGTTATATTGAAGAGCTTCTCTTCCTTCTTCGCCTGTACTTATTCTTACAACATTCTCAACGTCGTATACAAATATTTTCCCGTCACCTATTTTTCCTGTGTGTAAAACTTTCTTTGCTGTATCAATAACCTTGTCTACAGGTACTTCACATACAATAATTTCAACTTTTACCTTAGGAAGCAGGTTAATATCCACTGTTGTTCCTCTGTAGAATTCTTTATGGCCTTTTTGTGTTCCGCATCCCAGCACATTGGAAACAGTCATCCCTGTTATTCCAATTTGATTTAATGCATCCTTCAATTCCTCAAATTTGCCTTGAGAACAAATAATATCAACTCTAGACAGTTTGTTACCCATAATATACCCTCCTATTAATTTAATCCACCGTAAGCTTCTTCACCATGATTTGACACGTCTACACCAACTTGCTCATCCTCTTCAGTAACTCTTATTCCCATAATTGCCTTAATAACCATAGTTATTATAAATGTCATTACAGCTGCAAAGGCTACAGTTGCAACAATAGCTATCAAGTTAGCTATTATTAATTGTGTACTACCATAAATCAATCCATCAGCACCAGCAGGATTTATTGCTTTTGATGCAAAAATACCAGTTGCAATTCCTCCCCATATTCCTCCGATACCATGACAGCCAAACGCATCAAGAGCATCGTCGTAATTCATTTTTTGCTTTACTACTGTCACTGAATAGAAACATACAAGTCCGCCTATTGCTCCTATTGCAATTGATGCCATAGGACTTACAAATCCTGCTCCAGGTGTGATTGATACCAGACCTGCTACAAGTCCGCTGGCTACCCCAAGTGCAGTTATTTTACCCCTGTGGATATATTCACCTATGCTCCATGAGATAGCTGCTGCTGCTGCCGCTGTATTTGTTGTCACAAAAGCATTAAATGCTACATCATTTACTGCCAATGCGCTTCCTGCATTGAATCCATACCATCCGAATAAAAGCAATCCTGCTCCTAAAACGGTAATTGTAAGATTGTGAGGTGTTACAGTTGATTTTTTTCTTCTTTGTCCTAGGATAATTGCTGCCACAAGGCCTGATACCCCTGAACTTATATGAACAACATTACCACCGGCAAAGTCAAGAGCTCCTAAGTTTCTTAACCAGCCTCCAACTCCCCAAACCCAGTGTGCAAGAGGATCATAAACTAGAGTTGTCCATAATAGTATGAAAAGCATAAATGCAAGTGTCTTCATTCTTTCTGCTATTGCCCCTGAAACTAATGCTACTGTTATAATAGCAAACATCAGCTGGAACATCATAAATGCCTGATGAGGAATCGTTGCTGCATAATCTGCATTTGGTGCAAATCCTACACCATTAAGTCCTAAGAAATCCAAACCGCCTAAAATACCTTTGAAATCTTTACCAAAAGCGAAAGTGTACCCTAACAATATCCATTGTATTGATACTATGGCAATTGCTCCATAACTGTGGAGAGTTGTGCTTAAAACATTTTTTCTTCTTACCATCCCTCCATAAAAAAGTGCCAGCGCCGGAGTCATCACCAATACTAAAACAGTTGCGAGAAAAATAAATACGGTATCTGCTGTATTTACTCCATTCATAATAATACCTCCTTAGATAAAATAAAATTTATTGTTACTATGGTTATAATTTTACCCCCATATTACCTATTTGTCAATAATGTTGTGATTTGATTGACATATTTTTATAAAAATATAGCTTTTTATGATACTTTGTTAACAAAACTATGCACATATGCAAGTCTTTTTAACGCACCTTTTTTGTGTACAACTTACAATCAATGTTCATATTTTCTAAAAACCGTTGTTTATAAAGAACCAACTTATAGATTAGTATATTTTGAGATAAACAATCTTAAAATATATATCACTTTCATTATATAAATAAAAATGGTTACTCTAAAACATCCTTAATCTTAGAGTAACCATTAATCTTAATTTTAAACTATTCGGTTTCTTTTCTCTCCCTTATAGAAAGCACTAATATTTTTTATTATCTCATTAACCAGCCTCTCCCTTGACTCTAAGCTTGCCCAGGCAATATGGGGAGTCATTACCAGTTTCTCCTTATTGCTGATACTTAGCAGGGGATTATCCTCTTTTATCGGCTCCGTTTGAAAAACATCAAGAGCTGCCGCTTTAATCAAATGCTCATTCAGTGCCTTTGCCAAATCTGCCTCTACAACTATAGGCCCCCTGCCCATATTTATCAAAACAGCATTTCTCTTCATCCTGCTTATGGCATCATAATTAATCAATCCGGAAGTTTTTTCATTTAATGGTGCATGGATAGATATTATATCTGAAGTTTTCAAAAGCTCATCAAAGGATACATTCTTATATTCACTGCTGTTATTAGTTCCTGATGTTGAATAATACTGAACCTCAGCTCCAAAGGCCTCAGCAATCCTTGCCACCCTTTTCCCGATTGCACCCAAGCCTATAATTCCCCATACCTTACCTGAAATGTCCCTGAATTCCCTGTCCAGGTTGGTGAATGTGTGGCTTTTTGAGTATTCTCCGCTTTTGACATAATTATCATAATATGCTATTTCATCATAAATATGCAGTAAAGTTGCAAAGGTATGCTGTGCTACAGAAGTGGTGGAATAGCCTGCAACATTTGCAACACCTATCCCCTTTTCCTTCGCATACTCTGTATCAATATTGTTATATCCTGTGGCCATCTCACAAATCAGTTCAAGATTCTCACTTCCGGCTAAATTATTTTCATTCAAGACAACCTTATTTGTTAAAATAACATTTGCATCTTTTACTCTTTCCTCAACTGATTCAGGTAACGTATTATCATAATATCTTACTTCCCCGAATTCATTAAGCAGATTGAAATTTACATTTCCCATTGTTTTCCCATCTAATATCACTATAGTTTTCATAAGTTTCCTCCCTGCCTAAAAATTATTCAACTCAATTAGAGCACATAATTTTTAAGTCTTTTCAGAACTGCTTCAAAGTCTTCACCTTTTCTTTGGCTGTAGTCCTCAATCTGATCCTTTGATAACTTATTCAAATCAAAATATTTTGAATGTTTTGATGCGAAATACAATCCGCAGACAGATGAAACAGGATTCATCATATAATGTTCTGTAAGCGTTACATTTGTCCTTTCTGTGACCTTCAGAAGCTTAAATACCTTCTTCATTTCCTTCTGGTCTTTAAGTGATGGATATCCGAATGCAGGCCTGATTCCTCTGTATTTGCTCTGGAATATTTCTTTCATTGACAATGTCTCATCCTCATCATAAGCCCAATATACTTTTCTGATATCTTCATGCAGCTTCTCAGAAAAGGCTTCTGCTAATCTGTCACATAATAATCTCAGCATTATGGCACTAAAGTCATCACCTTTGCCCTTAAGCTCTGTTTCATAATCTGAAGCTTCATCTCCGACAGTAACCAGGAATGCCCCTATATAATCTTTTATATTGCTTTCTTTAGGCGCAATAAAGTCTGCAAGGCTTAAATACTCTCCCTGTTCTTTTTCCTTCTGTTGGCGCAAGAAATAAAACTTTTCCAATTCATTGCCATTTCTATCATAAACGTCAACCTCATCTCCTGTTGAATTACATGGGAATATACCGAATACTCCCTTAGGAGATATCCTTCCGTTTTCTTCAAGAAGATCAAGCATTTCATTTGCATCAGCAAACAGCTTTCTTGCTTCTTTGCCATACTTTTCATCATCCAATATTTCCGGATAAGTCTTTTTCATGTCCCAGGCAATAAAAAAGAAGGTCCAATCTATGTATTTTCTTAACTCTTTAACACTGTAGCTTATCTCTTTAATTCCGGTCATTTTAGGAACTGATATATCCTCTTCCTTCCATTCCAAATTCAAAGGTTTCTTTCTTGCTTCATGTATTGAAACATTTTTTACGTTCATGGCATTGTAATTTTCTCTTACAATTTTGTATTCTTCCTCAATCTCTTTAAGGTATCCCTTTTTATCCTTCATAAGTCCCTTAAGTATTTCAACAGTTTTGGACGCATCTCCTCCATAAATAACCCCATTTGAATAATTAGGAGCTATTTTAAGGGCAGTATGGGTCTTTGATGTAGTTGCTCCTCCTACTATTAAAGGAATATCAAACCCTTGCTTTTCCAGTTCTGAAGCTACATGAGCCATTTCATCCAATGAAGGGGTTATTAGCCCGCTCAGTGCAATAACATCTACATTTTCTTCCTTGGCTCTTCTCAGTATCTCTTCACAAGGCACCATAACTCCTAAATCAATAACTTCAAAATTATTACATGCAAGCACTACTCCAACAATATTTTTTCCTATATCATGCACATCGCCTTTTACTGTGGCTAATAGCACTTTCCCTGCCTTCTCACCATTTTTTAAATTTTCCTCTTTAATATATGGAAGAAGTATTTCAACTGCTTTTTTCATGACACGGGCTGATTTTACCACCTGAGGGAGAAACATCTTGCCATCGCCAAATAATTCTCCCACAGTTTTCATTCCATCCATTAATGGCCCTTCGATTATACTTAAAGCCAGATATTTTGCTTTAATTGCCTCATCCAGATCCTTCTCAAGATACTCTCCTATACCCTTAACGATTGCGTGGCTTAATCTCTTTTCAAGGGAATCATTTCTCCAGACTTCAACCCTGGTATCTTGTTTTTCACCAATTCCTTTATATTTATCAGCTGCTTCAAGAAGTTCTTCACTTGCTTCAGGTTTTTTGTTCAAAACAACATTTTCAACCAGTTCCAGTAAATCCTTAGGAATGTCATCGTAAATCTTTATCATACCGGGATTTACTATTCCCATTTCCATGCCATTTTTTATTGCATGGTACAAAAATACTGAATGCATTGCTTCTCTTATAATGTTATTCCCTCTGAATGAAAAGCTCAGGTTTGAAACCCCCCCTGAAACTTTCGCATATGGCAGGTTATCCTTTATCCACTTTGTCGCCTTTATGAAGTCAACACCATACCCATTATGTTCTTCCATTCCTGTAGCTATTGCAAGAATATTTGGATCGAATATTATATTTTCAGGCGGAAAATCTATTTTTTCTGTCAACAGGTCATAAGCCCTTTTACAGATATTTTTTTTCTTCTCAAAAGTGTCTGCCTGACCATGTTCATCAAAGGCCATAACTACTGCTGCAGCCCCAAATGACTTTATTGTTTTCGCTTTCTTAAGAAACTCCTCTTCCCCTTCCTTAAGAGAAATGGAATTTACAACAGCCTTTCCTCCTATGGATTCCAATCCAGCTTCAATAACTTCCCACCTTGATGAATCAATCATTACAGGTTTACTTGCTATCTCCGGCTCTGAAGCCATCAGTTTAAGGAAATTCTGCATTTCTTCTTTTGCATCTAAAAGCCCGTCATCAAAATTGACATCCAGGATCTGAGCACCATTCTCTACCTGCTCTCTTGCAATTGCCAAAGCTTCTTCATATTGCTTTTCTCTTATAAGCCTTGCAAACTTAGCTGAACCTGCTACATTCAATCTTTCTCCGATATTAATAAAATTAGTCTCTTCTCTTGCTTCCAACAACTCAAGACCTGCATAAGTGCTGTATTTTTTTAATACTGGAATTTTCCTTGGTTCATATTTTGCTGCCAGATCTGCTATTGCCTTAATATGCTGAGGAGTAGTACCACAGCATCCTCCCACTATATTCAGGCATCTTTCCTCAAATAATTCCTTTAGATTTTCAGCTGTAACTTCTGGAGTTTCGTCGTACTCCCCAAGTATATTCGGAAGTCCTGCATTAGGATAAACAGAAACAAATAAATCCTGGCTCTTTGATAATTCCTTAATAAATGGTATCAGGTCTTTTGCTCCAAATGAGCAGTTCAATCCAATGGATATTACGAATTCGCTTCTCATTGAGGCAGCAAAAGCTTCCAGAGTCTGCCCAGACAATATTCTTCCGCCCTTATCGTTCACTGTTCCTGAAATCATAATAGGAAGCACCTTATTCTTCTCCTCATAAACTTCCTCTGCAGCGATTATTGCCGCTCTTGCATTTAAAGAATCAAATATTGTTTCTATTAAAAGCAGATCCGCTCCCCCATCTACAAGACCTCTTATCTGCTCTTTATATGAATCTCTAACCTGAGAAAAAGATACGCTTCTGTATGCAGGATTCTCAACTTCAGGAGACATTGATAATGTTTTATTGGTTGGTCCGATGGAGCCTGCAACATATCTCTTTCTTTCCGGAGAAGAGAATTCATCAGCAGCTTCCTTTGCCAATTTCGCCCCTTTATAGTTCAGTTCATAAACTTTATCTGTCAGGCCGTAGTCCTCCTGAGAAATTATATTACTATTGAATGTGTTTGTTTCAATTATATATGAACCCGCTTCTAAATAATTTCTATGTATTTCTTTAATAATCCCCGGCTGAGTCAAGGAAAGCAAATCATTGTTCCCCTTCTGCTCCCAGGGAAAGTCCTTTAATAATTCTCCTTTGTAATCTTCTTCCTTAAGCTTATAGGATTGTATGCATGTTCCCATTGCCCCATCAAGAATGAGAATTTTTTTTTCCAAGTCTTTTATAAAAGATGAATCTTTAAATAAATGCCCCCTCATTGTTACCTCCGTTGTTATAAGTTATATTTTTATTTTCATTTATTATACTATACAAAATTAATCAATTCTAGTTTAATAGGCTTCCATATTGAAAAAATCCGCGAATAGCCTCAAAAGTTCAGCGTTCCGCGGATTTCTTCATATATATCATTATTTTATTTATTCCCATGAGCTGTAATTATATAGATATGTTAAAGACGGAGCTTTACATTCAGGGCAGTCTATATCACTAATCTCACTGCATTCTTTTATTTGCATCAGTTTTTTCCCGCAACGACTGCAAAATACTTCTTCTTCATATAAAACTCCTTGTTCAAACATTATGCTCAATATGCTTATATCCTCTATATTTTGGCAGTTATTGCAGTGAAAAAGTTTTCTTATTAGATTATATTTTTCTATTCTATAACTTTTACTAATTGTATTTACAATATTTGTACACTTCACATGAGAATTCTGGAGAATTTTATCCAGCGAATCTAAACAGAACCCAGTCCCTAAAAGATATTCCTGAGAGAAATTGCATCTGCAGCACTTAATAATTATTCCATTGCCCATTAAAAATACACCTTTCAAATTACTATACTATATCTATATTTAACAATTGGGATTTTATTCTCTTCTTTTGCATATTCTGTTTTCCTGCTAGTATCCTGATTGATCACAGCTTCTGGATTTCCCCATTATATTATAAATCGGCAGTTGGAGTTGGAACCCTATATACCCGAATTTCAATACGATAATTTACCCTAAAAATGGCGCAAGCCCTTTGAAATCAAAGGGCTTACATTGTATCATAATTTGAATCTTTATTTGGTGGAGACGATGAGACTCGAACTCACGGCCTTCTGAATGCCATTCAGACGCGCTCCCAACTGCGCTACGCCCCCATTATACCTGAAACTGACTCTTTAAGAAAAATTATACCAGAAAATATAGTTTATGTAAATATTCTGGCATACTTTTCTTGTAAACTATATATATGGGCAGAGATACAATTATTACTGCAATCAATAAAATTAATTTACTCCTCCAATACAACCTGATAATTTATGAAAATATTTTTTTCTCTACAATAACCAATGACTTTTCATCCGTATTCTTAAACCATGTTTTAAGCTTAGCTTTTGCTTTTGATTTTACTCCATCGTCTATGTGGCTTGATATTTTAAAAATCACATACATCAGCGTTGCAAAGTCATCACTATATCCGGCAATGGGGATGAAATCAGGTAAAGCATCCAATGGAAATATAAAATACCCTAAAGCGCTTATTATCATTGCTTTTTCCTTAATAGACATCTCTGGTTTTTGAAGAGTATAAAAAAGCAACAATACAGTATAGACTACCTTAATACCTGCTGATCTGGAATAGCGCTTTATTTTTTTTAAAAGCTTCTTATATGAATAATGCGTACTATAATCCTTTTTCATACAGCACCTCCTTGTCTTAGTAGTATTATAACATAAATAAACTAAGTTCATTAACCTCCCTAAAGAATTCTCTCACTTGTAAGTTATGATATAATTATATTGTTTGATATTATTTGTTAAACCAGAGTCAGCAACTAATGTTACGTTTCTGGGTTCTGCCGGTGCAACAAATATTCTTTATGTTAATATATTTTATGTGGAGGTATCTTATGGGAATATTAATTCATTCTGATTTTTCAATTGAATATGATCGTGATTGGGATAAAGACATTGAAAACCTCATTTGTTATATTATGGATAAAGATGAAAATTTAAAAATTGAAGATAACTATGTGACAAATATTCATTCAGACATAGTTGTTAAAAATAAGAATAATCTTTTTTTGAGAATCCCCTATTTCTATAAAGGCTGTCAGATGTATATTCGTGCTGTAATAGAAAATAATGTTCTGATACTTGATTTTCAGGAAGATAATTTTATTGAGTTCTTAAAGGAAAAGGTTGCTCTTTTTGGAAATGTAAATTCACATATAATTCTGCTCCAGTTTTTTCAATACCTCACTATAGTCTATACTGAAACTTTACTGAAGTATGAAGAAAACCTGGAAGATCTTTTCGAAAATGCTGTTTATAGGGATGACATCAACCTTAAGGAACTTCTTTCCATCAAGAAAGCAGTTTCCATAATGAAGCGAAATACAACTTATTACAAGTCAATCTTCAGTTATCTTGAAGATGAGTTTGATAACCTGACCCTTTTCAATAAGGTCTCCTTCGTGTTAGATAATGTCTTGAACTTTATACTTAATTTGGAAGCATCTATTTTTTCATGTATTGATATCTATAGTTCAGTTTCCTCAAATAAAATGAATAAAACAATGCAGCTGCTGACAATAATTACTGTAATCTCTTTGCCTGCTACCATTATAACCGGGATTTTTGGAATGAACTTTGAAGTAATGCCTTTAATCAACCTTCCGATTGGATTCATAATTTCCATGTCACTTCTGCTTTTTTTGATTGTAGTGGAAATATATATATTCAAAAAAAAGAAATATTTATAATTGAGAATTCAGCCGCAAAGATTCATTCTTTCGGCTGAATTCAATATCACACGTTTATTTCCTTATGTTATAAGAAAATCGTTTCTATTATATTGATTTATTGCTGAATTAAGCATTCTGCTGGCATTAATGACTTCTTCGTCCAGCAGGTTCCATTTTTTTCTTTTTATGATGTCTTCCAGTATTTCTCTCAGATATTCTATATCTTTTGATAAGTCTTTTGACATGTTAACACCTCCATAAATATTATTACCATACGTGAACTTTTATAATCTTTATTTCAGTGTGGAGGATACCATTAAAAAATAAAACACCAGGTATGAAACCTGATGTTTTATAAACGAGATAAGTCTATAAGCCGAGTTCTGTATTTGACAATCATCTATCTAGGCCCATTGTTACCAATGGGCTCAAGCGACACACCCGGAGGCGGGGCGGGCAGCCCCATAAGCCTCCCTATTCGGTCTTGCTCCAGGTGGGGTTTACATAGCCATATAGTCACCTATATGCTGGTGAGCTCTTACCTCACCTTTCCACCCTTACCCAGCAAAGCTGGGCGGTATATCTCTGTTGCACTTTCCTTAGAGTCACCTCCACTGGCAGTTAACCAGCACCCTGCCCTACGGAGCTCGGACTTTCCTCTCCTGACTTTCATCAGCAGCGATTGTCTGGCTTACTCGCAAGATTTATCTTATCATATATGACTGCTTATTGCAAATTAATTTATTTGGCAGTAATGGATATAGAGTGAACTACCCACCACTTAAGAAGTGTGGGCTTCCTGTTTCCACGAGTTCGTAACCTACACTCTTCACAGGCGTAACTTCGGGAAGTCCCTTCCCTAGATGCCGACGACGTCGATATCTTTTGCACCTTAGATATTTTACGCATGGAAGGATAACAAACTCATTGCTTGGTTTTCGCATTCAGAATTTAACGGTTTCTCCATGCACCCCTATATATCTAGTTATCAAATACCTACATAATACAATTATACAATATGTGTAGGTATTCCTCAAGGGGGCAACAATTCATCCCATACCTATGCTCTCACTCTGTGAGTAAGGTAGCTTAGAGGTAGGGGACTTCTTTTGCATTAAGGTTAAAGAAATTCCAAAGCAAAAATCAGCAGCATAACAATAATAATTGCTGAAAATCTTAGACCGCACAAAACAAGAAACAGGAATAATCCTATATATATTCCTATCTGAAGAGAAGCCATCAGCTTACTCTTTGATCTGCTGCCGCAGAACTTAAACCGTGATTTTGAAAAAAAATCAAACTTTTTTCTTATTTTTGAAGAACCGCTTTTTGAAGAACCACAGCCGCCCTTAAAATTATTAAAAAACTTTTGGGATTCCTCATTCAGGTCATCAAGTGTTCCTTTAATATACCCCGTTCCGGCTTTATATCTGCTATCTTTCCTCTTACCCATCTTCCCCTCATTAAAATATTGTTTGTATTATATTATGCTTTTACTTATAAATGTTATTATAACAAAATAAAAAGCCTGGATTTCTCCAGACTAAACAAATTCATATGGATCCTTAGATTTTTGGGAAATTACCAGTTCAATCTCACCAATTTTGCTTAATTCTTCGTATATTCTCTTTGATAAAGTCTTGAATACAGTCCACTCACTTCCAAAATGCCCTATATCAATTATATTTATCCCAACCTCTTTATAATCACTTGCAAAATGATAGGTTGTATCTCCTGTAATAATACAGTCAGCTCCTAAACTTACGGCCATTTGAAAAAAATCCTGTCCGCTTCCGTTAATAATTGCTATTTTATTAATTCCTGTATTATTCCCTTTTATACATCGTAAATTTTTAATTCCTAATGAATTTTTTATTTTTAAAATCAAATCCTCCAATGATATCAGTTCATCAACTTCAACGATTCTTCCAAGGCCGCTTTCCTCAAATCCCTTAATTGGACTTGGATCCATGACTTTCTTGTTTTTAAATCCTAAAATCTCAACAATTGTATCATTTAACCCGCCCTTTACAGAATCAAAGTTTGTGTGGCTTGAATATAGATTGATATTGTTTTTAATCAAGGTCATAATTTTCCTGCCTAACAGGGTGTCATCAGTTATGGTGGATGGTTTTCTGAAAAGCAAAGGATGGTGGGTTATTATAAGTTCTGCACCAGCTTCTATTGCTTCATCAATAACTTCAAGAGTTGCATCCAGGGCTATCAATATTTTTTTCACTTCTGCAGAACTGCTTCCCACCATGAGTCCTACATTGTCATAATCTTCTTTAAGTTCTGCAGGTGCTATTTTCTCCATTATGCCGATTATCTCACATATCTTCATATAAGAATCTCCTCTATTCTTTTTATCTTCCCGGAAATTTCAGTTCTCCTGTCTTTTGCAGCTGCACTATTATCATTGATATATGAAAGAATCGTGGTATATTTAGCGGTTTTACTTTCTAAAAACTCCTTAAGCAGCGGATGCTTTTCCTTTATCAGTACAGGACTTATTTCATAATCAAAGCTGTCATATAATGCCTCATTTTTTCTGCCATTATATTTAACCTTAAAAACTTCATAATATATACCATCATCAAAGCATAAATCTTCTTTGATAACTTCAAAGGAATTATTGTATAAGAACTCCCTTAATATTTCAGGATTTTGAGCCGGCATTAAAATCATATATTTAAAAAGTTTAACTTTGTTCATATCTTCTAAAATAATATCTCTTATTAAATTGCCACCCATTCCTGCTATAACAGCTGCCTCAACTTCATTTTCCTTTACAGTTGAAAGCCCTGCACCCAGCCTGCACTGAATCTTATCTTCCAACCCGTAGGAAATAACATTATTTTCGGCCTTATCCCTTGGTCCTTTATTTATATCTGAAGCAACAGCAAAAGATGTTATTCCTTTCCTTACAGCGTATATAGGAATATACCCGTGGTCTGTCCCTACATCGATGATACTGCTGCATTTATCCATATTTTTTATAATACACATTAATCTTTGGCTTAATTCCATAATTTCTCCTACTACAAAAATTTTATTAAAATTCTGGTTTGAACCAGTAAAAATATCAAGGCTATTGCCAATGATATATACATGTATTTGTACGCTGATTTTCTTTCATATTTTGCATGAAAATATGATGCATAATACATGCATACCATTATTATCATATTATAAACTCCATAGGACATCTGCTTGAACGCAAAATTTTTTCCTGTTCCCATTATCAAAGGCTGGAATTTCGAATCAAATGTAATGGGCATTGATACCGGAAGCATATTATTCAAGTATAGAACAAATGGTACCAGTGTCATTATTATAATTACCAATGTTTCAATAATAAATGGGATAAAAACCTTTTTATCCTTATAAATCTCTGCATTTTTATTTTTCTTTGTCTTAAATACGGCAACTTTTATATTTTGGGATTTTAGAATATCTGTAAATTGTTTTGCTTCTGCAGGTGAAACAGCATATGCCATATCCTTTGTATGAATATACACAATCTTACGGTTAGAAGTTGCAAACATATTAGTCACACCCATATTGTCAATAATATATTTCCCCAATGCATACCTCAATCTGCCAAATCCACTTAGCTTAAAGCCTTTTATACCACCTGAAGATACATTGTATCCATCTACTTTGTCGTAACTGATATAAATTTTTCTGACACCGAACAAACTGTCTATTAGTATTCCATTATCATCAACAAAATATTTCAATGTCAGTATAACAAAAATATAATACAAACAATATAGATCAAATAAAAATATCATCACATCAAATATATTAACTGCTAAATATGAATCAACAAAATCAGAAATGAAATACAATGCAATATTTGCAAATACCAGATACAATAAAATTTCAATCATCAGTATGCTTCTTCTAGGTTTAAATTCTTTCATGAAAATCACCTCAGAACCCATTATAACATATTTTTTGGCAAAAGTCTTGTTGAATGCCGTCTACAAGCCGTTTTCCCTCTCGACAATTTCCAACACTTTTCCAAGTAACCCCAGGGGTGGTTCCAGTATTTGGATCCACCCCTGGGGTTATTTAACGAAAAAAAACAGCATCCTTTCAGATGCTGTTTCATATTAATCCAAATAATCTTTTAATTTTTTGCTTCTGCTTGGATGTCTTAGTTTTCTCAAAGCTTTAGCTTCAATTTGTCTTATTCTTTCTCTTGTTACATTAAACTCTTTCCCAACTTCTTCAAGAGTTCTTGCTCTTCCATCATCAAGTCCGAATCTAAGTCTGAGTACTTTTTCTTCTCTTGGTGTAAGAGTATCCAGAACATTTATCAATTGCTCTTTCAGCATAGTGAATGCTGCTTGTTCTGCTGGTGCAGGAGCGTCATCATCAGGAATAAAATCTCCTAAATGTGAATCTTCTTCTTCTCCGATAGGAGTTTCCAATGAAACTGGCTCCTGAGCGATCTTTTGGATTTCTCTTACTTTCTCAACTGGCAGATCCATTACTTTTGAAATTTCTTCAGGGAACGGATCTCTTCCTAATTCTTGAAGCAATTGTCTCTGCACTCTTATTAGCTTGTTAATTGTTTCAACCATATGAACAGGAATTCTTATAGTTCTTGCCTGGTCTGCAATAGCTCTTGTTATTGCCTGTCTTATCCACCATGTTGCATAGGTTGAAAATTTAAATCCTTTTGTAAAATCGAATTTTTCAACAGCTTTTATTAATCCTAAATTTCCTTCCTGAATAAGGTCAAGGAATAACATTCCTCTTCCTACATATCTTTTAGCTATTGAAACCACCAATCTTAAATTTGCTTCTGCAAGTTTCTTCTTGGCATAGCTGTCACCATTCTCTATTCTTTGTGCTAATAAAATCTCTTCTTCTGAGGATAGCAGTGGAACTTTACCTATCTCTTTCAAGTACATTCTGACAGGGTCATCTATGGCAATACCTTCAGGAATTGTAAGGTCAAGATCCTCCTCAGCCTCACTTTCACCTATTTCACCCAATACTTCTATACTCATTGACTCTAATACTTCATATATTTTTTCTATTTGTTCAGGATTAAGGTCAATTTCATCCAACTCATCCATAATTTCTTTATAAGTAAGGGTTCCGTTCTTTTTACCTTTTTCTATCAGCTTTTTGACTACCGCCATTCTGCTGCTTTTATCTTTTAAATCTACACCCTTTTCTTCTTTTACTACTGCTTTAGTTGCTTTTTCCATTATATTTAAGCCTCCTTCCGCTATCTCCACTAGCCTCTTCTTAATCTTTTGAGTTCTGAATTTATATTTCCCAGTTCCTTCGCAAGATTAATTGTTTCTTGAAATATACCCTTTTCTTCACTTGCTTTTAATCTTTTTGTTATTTCATTCTTTCTCTGTTCAAGTTTATGTTTTCTTATATTAAATATATAATCCTTAATGGACGCTTCTTCATTTTCCCCGAAAATATCAAGCTCCTTTATTTCAATCCATTCCCTTTGAGATTCTACTGTATTGCAGTTATTGTCAACATGCGACTCCATGTTTTCTTTTTTTTCAGCCTTAGCATTTGCAATAAATCCGTATATTTCTCTATGGGATTTAAGTATGAATTCTTCCGCTTTAATCCTTTCACATATGAAATTAAAGTAATCATCTCTCATCATCAATTTGAGCAATGCTCTCTCACCTTTTAAAAATGCAGGTTCTATATATGATTTTGTTCCATTTTCTTCCTTAATATTCATATGCTCCACTTCATTTTGGAATTTTGTCATATTTTTAGAAAGCTGATCATACAATGCCTGCTCTCTTATGCCTGTTTCCTCAGATATTTTCTTGACGTATACATCCTTCTCCAATGGATTCAACTCTGCTAAAATTTCTGTAACCCTCTGGCTATAAACAATTATATCCTCATTTCTTGAAAAATTAATTGAAT
Organism: Clostridiaceae bacterium; assembly: GCA_040217795.1. Taxonomy (GTDB): domain Bacteria; phylum Bacillota; class Clostridia; order Clostridiales; family Clostridiaceae; genus Clostridium_T. Next base: position 12,879 of record JBEHWK010000024.1, on the reverse strand, counting down.
CCTTAGCTTTTTCAAGCCTGTATTCAATGAGGGGCAGCGCCTTCTCAATCAAATTCATGAAAGCATCCTTTCCATTACTCCTAATATACTCATCAGGATCCTTCCCTTGCGGAACTGTCAGTACCCTGACATCAAAACCCACACTTTTTAAAATTTCCAGTCCTCTTATTGTAGCATTCTGACCTGCTGCATCAGCGTCATAGGATATTATCACCTTATCGGCATATCTCTTCATCAGTCTTGCCTGGTTTATTGTAAGTGCTGTTCCTAATGAAGCAACTGCATTTACAATTCCGTGCTGATGCAAAGAGATACAATCCATATAGCCTTCCACAACAACAAAATATTTTTCCGGAAGACCATTTTTTATTGCAAAATTAAATCCATAAAGGTTGGTGCCTTTGGAAAAGATAAGACTATCCGGAGAATTAAGATACTTAGGTTTGGAATCATCCAATACCCTCCCCCCAAAACCTATAATCCTTCCTTTAAAATCAAACACCGGAAAAATTATTCTGTTCCTGAATCTATCATAATAATTTCCAGTCTTTTCAGATTTAATTATAAGACCTAAAGATTCCAAAATTTCGTTTTTGTACCCTTTTGCGTTTAAAAAGTTCATAAGGGCATTCCATTTGTTTTGTGAAAAGCCTAATCCAAAACTTCTTATTGTCCTGACTGACAGCCCTCTGTTTTTAAAATAGTTCATTGCCTCTTTATTGTTAAAAAGATTTGAAAAATAGAATCTGGCTGCCTCTGTATTAATTTTGTACATCAACTCTTTTTTGTTTGCAGTTTCTCTATTTTCTCCATTATCCAAATTCAAAGGAATATTAGCCCTGTCTGCCAGAATTTTCAGAGCTTCAATAAAATTCAACTTTCTGCTTTTCATCAAAAATGTGATTACATTTCCGGCTTCACCGCATCCAAAACATTTATAGATTTGCTTATCTTGTGATACAGAAAAACTCGGAGTTTTTTCATGATGAAACGGACACAATCCAGTATAATTTCTTCCTGCTCTTTTTAACCTTACAGTTTCTGAAATAATATCCACGATATCATTTTCTTCTTTGATTCTCTCAATGAGTGATTCTTGAATCTGCAAGGAGTTTCCCCTCCCTATTATTAATTTTTTCAACAATTTACATTATATTCGACAAAAAATATTAAAATCCTTCTTTAAAAATATTTTTTTTGCCATAACTATTCTCTATTTTAAATGCAACTTTATTATTTTAATATATTTACGATATAACTTCAATTATTTTACCATTATTTCTTAAGTATTATTCTAAAAAACTTCAGTAAATTACAAACTTTGGAACATAAATGGTATTAAAGAGATTTATGCAGTAATCATCACTCATTCCGGCAATATAATCTGCAACACCTCTATGCAGCCCTTCCTCCTGTGAAATTCTCCGGTAAATCTCCGGCATTTCATTTGGATTTTTATAATAATGATTAATAACATGTTCTAATACAAATTTAGCTTTTTTTCTTTCAATTTTCAGAGTATCGCCGAGATAAATATTCTGAAACATAAATTGTCTGAGTTCTCCCATGGCAATTCCAATTTCTTCACTTAAACTTACTTTAATAATTCCCTTTGATATATTCCTCAAAGTATTACTGATACAATCATTGACTAATGTTTCTATTCTGTTTCCATGACTGTCTCCAAGTACTTCAATAAGGTGCTTAGGCAGCATCTCTTCTTTTAGAAGCCCGGCTCTTACAGAATCATCAATATCATGATTTATGTACGCCATCTTATCGCTATATCTAAGGACTTGACCTTCTAAAGTTTTTGATTCAGCCATACTATTTGAAAACCCGCTGTGATGAATAATTCCGTCTAAAACTTCATGAGTTAAATTTAATCCCTGACCACTTTTCTCCAATCGCTCAACAACCCTTACGCTTTGTTCGTTATGCCTGAATCCGTCAGGCAGAAATTCGTCCAAAACCTCCTCACCATTATGTGCAAATGCCACATGCCCTAAGTCGTGTCCTAATGCCATGGCTTCTACCAATGTCTCATTTAGACCAATACCTGCTGCAATAGTCCTTCCAATTTGTGATACTTCTAATGTATGAGTCAATCTGGTTCTGTAATGATCTCCAAAAGTTTTAATATAAACTTGAGTTTTATGTTTTAGCCTTCTGAAAGACTTAGAATGAATTATTCTGTCCCGGTCTACCATATAATCTGTTCTGGTTAAATCTTTTTCTTCATGTTTCTTTCTTCCTGAAGTGTTCTTTGAAAAAGAGGCTTCATCTATCAGTATCAGTTCTTCATTTTTCTCTATTTTTTCTCTAATATTCATATAGTTCACCTCATATATTAATTTATTCTATATTGAACATTAAATTCCTTCATTTTATCATATATATAATACATTTACATAATAATATTTAAAGTTTGATTTTTTTATGTTATTTTACATGCCTATATCAGAATAAAACCATATTTATTGTAATATGTTATTAATATAAACCTTATAAAAGGGGAAATTATTATGACTTCAGATATGCTTTTAAGCATTAAGGAAATAAAGAAATTTATACTTCCTCAATTTGATATCATTGAAAGTGACGTTATACCTGTTAAATTTAAGAACACCGAAAAACAAAGAGCTGTCTTTAGAATCATCTGCCGGAAAGGCAATTATTGTCTCAAGAAAATACATTTTAACGAAAAGGAACTTCTTTTTGTTTACTCAGCTGTAGAGTGGTGCTATAGAAAAGGACTTTCGGTACCAAAATTCATCCCCACTATATTAAATGGACGATATATTACCTATAAAGGAATGTTGTTTTTACTCACCCCATGGTTTAATGGAAAAAAATGCAATTTTGACGATATCAATCACGTAACTCTCTCAATAGAGAACCTGGCTGTCATGCACGCTAAAGGTATAGGTTTTCTCCCCATTGAAGGCTCTTTTATAAGAAAAGGATTTGATAATCAATACATATCTGTACAAAAACATTTTACTGATATTATGAATTGTTCAAATTCTGCTTTTATCCTCCATGATAAATTCTCCAAGATCTTTTTAAAACACTTTCCTGATAATTTTGATTTAGCAAAAAAATCATTGGATATATTATATACCATGGACGAAAAAAAACTTAAAACTTCATTATGCCATGGTGATTATGTAAATAAAAATATTCTTGTTGATTCAGATAATACAATTCAGGTAATAGATTTTGATAACTGCAGGTATGATTATATTGCAAGAGACTTATCATATTTTTTGAGGAGGATGCTGAGACGTGAAAATACCTTATGGAATTCAAAGCTGGCTTTATCTTGTATCAAAAGTTACCAATCAATTAATCCGCTGGGTGATGAAGATATGAAATATATAATTGCATACTTGATTTTTCCTCAAAAGTACTGGAGGATATCTAAAGATTATTATAAGAACATCAAAAAATTCAATAAAAGTTCTTATGTACGGTTAATTTCCAAGGTTACTGAAAATACAGAATTTATGTTGAAATTTTCTCATGAAATGCTTGATTTCATGAATAAAGGCTTCAAGATTTAACTTGAAGCCCTTAATTATTTTTGTTATCTTTTATTTTTGACTTGAGCTTGAGCAGCTGCTAATCTTGCCAGAGGAACTCTGAATGGAGAACAGCTTACATAATCCAATCCAATATCATGACAGAATTCTACTGAAGAAGGATCTCCCCCATGTTCTCCGCATATGCCAAGCTTAATATTTGGTCTTGTTGATCTTCCTTTTTCAACTGCCATTTTCACAAGAGCGCCCACTCCTGTTTGATCAAGTTTAGCAAAAGGATCTGACTCATATATTTTCTTTTCATAGTATGCATTTAAGAATTTAGCTGCATCATCTCTTGAGAATCCAAAAGTCATCTGAGTCAGGTCATTTGTTCCAAAAGAGAAGAACTCAGCTTCTTTTGCAATTTCGTCAGCAGTAACTGCTGCTCTTGGTATTTCTATCATTGTTCCGATTTTATATTCCAGTTCTATATTTTGTTCTGCAAAGATAAGTTTAATTGTTTTTTCAACAACATCTTTAACATATTTAAGTTCTTTTATCTCACCTACTAAAGGAATCATTATTTCAGGAACTACATCATAACCTTTTTTCTTTTTAATCTCTATAGCTGCCTCTATAACTGCTCTTGTCTGCATTTCAGCAATCTCTGGATATGATACTGCAAGACGGCATCCTCTGTGTCCCATCATAGGGTTAAATTCATGCAGACTTTCAACTGTTTCCTTCAACTCCTCAAAAGTTAATCCCATTTCCTTTGCCAATGATTTAATATCATCATCTTCATGAGGAAGGAACTCGTGAAGTGGTGGATCCAGAAATCTGATTGTAGCTGGTCTGTCTTCTAACGCTTCATATATTCCAATGAAATCTTCCCTTTGCATTGGAAGCAATTTATCCAGTGCTTTTCTTCTTTCTTTTTCATTTTTTGCAACAATCATTTCTCTAACTGCCATTATTCTGTCTTCTGCAAAGAACATATGCTCAGTTCTGCATAATCCAACCCCTTCAGCACCAAACTCAACAGCTTGTTTTGTATCTTTAGGTGTATCTGCATTTGTTCTTACCTTAAGTTTTCTGATCTCATCAGCCCAACCCATGAAAGTTGCGAAATATCCTGATATTTCAGGAGCAACAGTTTTTAATGCAACGGGATAAATGTTTCCTGTAGATCCATCTATTGATATACAGTCCTCTGAAGTTAACACAATGCCTTCAACTTCAAGAGTTCTAGCATTTTCATTAATTTTAAGTGCTCCGCATCCGGCTACACAGCAGGTACCCATTCCTCTTGCAACAACTGCTGCATGAGAAGTCATACCTCCTCTTACAGTCAGAATACCCTTCGCTGCAACCATTCCTTCTATATCCTCAGGTGAAGTTTCTAATCTAACCAATACTACGCTTTCACCATTTGCTGCCCTTTCCTTTGCTTCTTCTGCTGAAAATGCAATTTTGCCGCATGCAGCCCCTGGAGATGCTGGCAACCCTTTAGCAACAGGAAGAGTGTTCTTCAATTCTGTTTCATCAAAGTTTGGATGAAGCAGAGTATCCAATTGTTTTGGTTCAACCTTAAGAATTGCTTCTTCCTTAGTAAGAACCCCTGCTTCTACAAGATCAACAGCTATTTTCAATGCTGCCTGAGCAGTTCTCTTACCGTTTCTTGTCTGAAGGAAGAAAAGTTTCCCTTCTTCAATTGTGAACTCCATATCCTGCATATCTCTATAGTGATCTTCCAAAGTGTCCACTATATTTTTAAATTGTTCATAGATAGCTGGGTTTTGATCTTTCAGCTCTGATATTGGACGAGGTGTTCTGATACCTGCTACAACATCTTCTCCTTGTGCATTCATAAGGTATTCACCATATATATGATTTTCTCCTGTTGCAGGATTTCTGGAAAAAGCAACTCCTGTTCCAGAAGTGTCTCCCTTGTTACCAAAAACCATCTCTTGAACGTTTACAGCTGTTCCCCATGCACTAGGAATATCATTTAATCTTCTGTAAACTATCGCCCTTGGATTATCCCAAGATCTGAATACTGCTGTAATTGCTTCTATCAATTGCTTTTTAGGATCTTCAGGGAATTCCTCTCCCTTTTCTTTTCTATAAAGTTTTTTAAATCTATATATTAATTCTTTTAAATCTTCAGCAGTTAAATCTGTATCATACTGAGCATTTTTTTCTTCTTTCATTTCATCAATTAACTCTTCAAACATTCTCTTTTCCACACCCATAACCACATCAGAGAACATTTGAATGAATCTTCTGTATGAATCATATGCAAATCTCAGGTTATTTGTCAGCTTTGCCATTGATTCAACTGTTTCATCATTTAATCCAAGATTCAAGATTGTATCCATCATTCCTGGCATTGATGCTCTTGCTCCAGATCTTACTGAAACTAAAAGCGGATTTTCAACACTTCCGAACTGTTTTCCGGATATTTGTTCAAGCTCTTTCATTTTTTCATTAATTTGATCAATAATTTCATCAGCAATAACTCTTCCATCATCATAGTATTTGTTACATGCTTCAGTTGTTACTGTGAACCCTTGTGGTACGGGTATTTTTATTTTTGTCATTTCTGCCAAGTTTGCACCCTTACCCCCTAAAAGGTTTTTCATTGATGCATCACCTTCGCTAAAAAGGTATACGTACTTTTTTTTCTCCATCTCAATACTCCTCCGTTCAATACAAAAGTTATTGTAATATATACTAACGGGAACAGTTATAGACCCGAAAGCTGCACATTAGTTATAAGTTCGCCACTTATTGGCACATTCCCTTTTATACATACACTTATCTTCCTGGTTTACAATGTTATCAAGATAAGTGTTCATTAAATACCATAATTTTTTCTCTTTTGTACTTTTAACTATCACCTAATTTTACAAAAAGCTTAGTGATATTTGTCTTGGATACTTTTCCCACAATCCTTATAATTTCTCTTCCATCTTGTGATTCTTTTTCTATAATCGGTATACTGTCTATTTCATGTCCGATTATTTTTTCAGCTATGCTGAAAGCAGTATCCTCAGGACCTGAATATATTATATTCGGCATTCTTGTCATTATTACTCCTACAGGAACTTTATGAATATCTGTCCCGCCTATAGCAATTTTAAGAAAGTCCTTTCTGGAAACAGCACCTGTCAAATTTCCATCGTTTTCAACAAAAAGAGTTCCAACATCCTTTAAAAAAAGATACACAATTGCGTCATATACCATTGTTTGTTCAGAAACTATAGCCGGCTTAGACATTATATCCTTGGCTTTAATATTTGATATATAATCATAGACTACACTTTTTGACGGGTTTGATGAGTATATATATCCAACCTTAGGTCTTGCATCCAAAATCCCCATCATAGTTAAAACTGCTAAATCTGGTCTTAATGCCGATCTTGTGAGCCCTAGTTTTTCAGCCATTGCCTCTGATGTAATAGGCTGTCCCTCTTTTACTAATTTAATTATTTCTTCTTGTCTGCTTGAAAATTTCACAGTTATCCCTCACTTTGCCAGCTAAGGAATATTCATACTATAAAAACGATTTTTTCTATTCACACCACTATTATATCACGTATTAATATTTTTACTATACTAAATTTTCTGAATAATGGGTGAAATTTCTGAATATTCCCACCTTATTAATTATTAAATGAACTTATTGCATAATTTCTTCTATATTTAAACCATTATATACCAAATAACACAATTTTATTCCTCATCATGAAATTTAACTGTATAAGTATAAAATTTATCATCTGAAGCGCTATCTTTTTTGTTTGTATATTTATTTCCGCTAACTTCATTTTTTATATCATTTACCTTATCCTTGATAATCTCAGCAAATGTTGAAGCTTTATCCTTTATATCTTCGCAAGCTGCTTTTACATATTTATTTACTACTTCAACCTCACCGTTCTCTTTTGTTATTTCTATTGTCAATTTTGTAACAATGGCTGTTGCTATGCCTATTGCCAATAATTGAGGAATTATTATTCCGATGACACCCGCTGCTATTCCTGCATTTACCGGAATATCAACCAGAACTTTCTCATCTTTCTTTATCTTTATTCTTGCTATATTTCCCTTATCTATAAGTCCCTTAAGATAAGCCTTAAATTCCTCAAAAGTCTCCGCACTGCTGTTTTCAGAAGCTTCTTCCTCCTGTTTTTGTGCTTCTTCAATGTATATTATTGCATCCAGCACATCTCCGTCAGTTGCCTCTAAAGCCTTCTTAGCAACTCCATAACTTACTCCGGTTCTTTCTATAACTTTATCAACCTTTTCCAATGTTATTTCACTCATAATCATCTCTCCTTTATATAATCCAGCATTTCCAAGCTTTTAGGTTTTTTTGAATAGCTTGATGAAAAAATATACGAAGTAACTTTAAATATTTCTTTTTTCATTTCGGGTTCAATATTTATTCTGTATATTTTATCCATATCAAGAGAACTTAAGAATCTCAATGCATTATATGCACCTTTGGAAATCTCCATTCCCCCTGCTTTTATACAATTGTCACATACTCCTCCAAAGCTTGAGAAACTTATGTAACTTGATGTGCCGATTTTCCTGCTGCACATCACGCAATTTTCTAATTTCAAGGCATACCCTGTTGCCTTTAATAATTTCAGTTCAAAACACCTTACCAGCAATTCGTAATCAACGGCATCAGTATTCAGTAAGTACAGACATGTGACAAAATCCCTGAAGAGCTCCCTGTTGCTTTCTTCATCAACTAAGCATATATCGATGAGTTCACATAGGTATGAAGAATATGTCAGTTTCTCCAGATTTCCAAGAAGTCCTTGAAAAGAATCATTGATCTTTCCTTCAGACAAGGTATATAAGTTTTTTCCCCTGAACAACAGATATTCTCCAAAACACATAGGCAGTGTAATTGACATCAGTTTACTCTTATTTTTTTTTGCTCCTTTTGCCACAGCTGTAATCTTTCCTATTTTTTCAGTAAAAATCCAAACCAGTTTATCATTTTCTTTAAAATCCTGAGTTTTAATGACTACTCCTTTTGTTTCAAACAATGACAGTTTGATCCCCTCCTGCTTTACTTAAGCTTCTTATATCCTAATTCTTTAAGTAACAAGGGATTGTCTCTCCATTCTTTTCTAACCTTTACCCAAATTTTCAGATTAATTCTGGCTTTTAAAAATCTTTCAATTTCATATCTTGCAGTTTCACCAATCTTCTTTAAACTCTGTCCATTCTTCCCTATAATTATACCCTTATGAGAATCCTTTTCACAAATCAATTCTGCTTCTATTGTGTACTTGCCATTTTCCCCTTGTTTCATCTGAATTATGTCTACAGCTATACCATGTGGAATTTCCTCTCTCAGGTTTTTTAATGCTTTCTCTCTTATTATTTCTGCAATTACAAACCTTTCCTGAACATCAGTAATCATATCTTCAGGATAATATTGAGGGCCTTCAGGCAAATATTTAATCATTAATTCAATTAACTTATCCGTATTTTTCCCCTTTAATGCAGATATAGGAATAATTTCTGCAAAATTATACTCTTTTGAATAGTTCACCAGTGTTTCAGCAACCTTCTCTTCAGTGTTCTCATCAACTTTATTAACTACCAGAAAAACCGGAGCTTTCTGTTCTTTAAGGGACTCTAAGATATATCTGTCTCCTCTTCCTATGGTTCCTTCCGGAGTTATAAGAAACAAAACCAAATCAACATCTTTAATTGAGTCTCTAGCTGAGTTCACCATATACTCTCCAAGCTTATGCTTAGGCTTATGCATTCCCGGAGTATCTACAAATACCATCTGATAATTTTCTCCGGTAAGAATTGTCTGTATATTATTCCTTGTGGTTTGAGGTTTATTTGACACTATGGACAATTTTTCCCCCATTATTTGATTAGTCAAGGTTGATTTCCCCACATTGGGTCTTCCGACTATTGTTATAAATCCTGATTTGAACATAATTTTTTTCCTCCTGTATTTCAACATCTTTTTTAAAAAGATTCCTGCAATAATTCATCTGATGTTTTTATTATATATTCTTACTGTTGTTACAACTTATTAAAGCTTCACCACTTCCAACTCCAACTTACACATACCCTTCAGCTGAATAATTTGAAAATAATCAAGGTAAGAAGAAACCCAAAAATTCCTCCCACCACCACTTCTGGTACGGAATGTACTTCTGAATCGACTCTGCTTTGTGCAGTGATGAATGCCAGCAGATAACTTAAGCTTACAACTATAGGCTCCTGGGTTATCAGGGAGATTGCAGTTGCAAGAGAAAAAGCTATGGCACTGTGTCCTGAAGGCATTCCTCCTTTAAGCGGAGTGCCTTCTCCATAAATAGCTTTTACAATAACAGTAGCTATGCATACAATGACAATAGCAATAAATATGGTATATGGTTCGGAATTCTTAATTTTGTTTATAGCCACAAAGGTAGCTTTACTTAATTTATCCCAAAAAATTATATATCCCACTATTACAGCATTTACAGCTGATATGAATACAGCACCAGCAGCTGTATTCTTGGCAATTTTAGCAAGCGGATGATAATAATTAGTTGTAGAATCTATGGTTGCTTCAATAGCAGTGTTAAATAACTCTGCACTTATAACCATTGTTATTGTAATTGCCAAAACCATAAACTCCATTCTTGATATGTCATAAAAAAAACACGCTGTCAGAACTGCTATAGTTGCTACCATATGTATCTGCATGTTTCTTTGAGTTCTGACTGCATGTATTATACCATTAATGGCATAGTTAAAACTGTCTACTAACTTTTTTATTTTCATGTTCTCCCACCCTTGCTATCTTTTTATGCTTAACTTATTTAATATTTCTTCTTCCCGCTCTCTCATCACTTCTTTTTCAGATTCTTCCATGTGATCATATCCCAGCAAGTGAAGAATTGAGTGTATCACCAAATAAGATGTTTCTCTTTTAAAAGAGTGGTTGTATTCTATACTTTGTTCTCTTGCCTTTTCCAGAGAAATAACAATATCCCCCAAAACCAGTTCTTCTCCATCATAGTAAGTTTCATCAAAACTAAATCCTTTATACTGTTCCTTATAAACTTTTCCTTTTTGAAAATCCAGCATCGGAAAGCTGAGAACATCCGTAGCCTTATCAATATCTCTTGTCTCCCTGTTGATTATCCTTATTTCTTCATTATCTGTAAAAACTATTGAAATCTGAGTTTTTTCTTCAACTTCCTCTTCCTGCAATGCAAACTCTATAATCTGCCCTATAAATTTCTCAAATTCTTCATTAACTTCTTCCTTATCTTGTTTATTATCAAAATATATCATCTACTGTTTTACTCCTTCTTCATCTTTAGGATACTCTATCCTTTTATGATAGATGCCATTTAATACTTTCAAAAAGCTTTTTTGAATTTTAGAAATATCCCTGAATGTAAGTTCACATTCATCAAGTTCTCCTGAGAAAAGCTTATCTTTGATAATATTGTTTACCATCTCTTCTATTTTTCCTTTAGTAGGATGGCTTATACTTCTTACTGCAGCTTCTACAGAATCTGCCAGCATAATTATCCCCGCTTCCTTACTTTCAGGTTTAGGACCTGGATATCTGAAATCTTCATCTTTTACTTCCTCAGGGTTCTCAGCAGTTGTTTTCATCTTATGATAAAAAAACTTAACCAGTGTCGTGCCGTGATGTGTTGCAATCATTTCAGTAATGGCTTTTGGCAGCTTATATTCTTTTGCTAACTCCAAACCTTCTTTCACGTGAGAAGTTATGATCAAAGTACTCAGATTAGGAGTAATCTTATCATGGGGATTATCAACTCCTACTTGATTTTCCTTAAAAAAATACGGTCTCTTAATCTTTCCTATGTCATGGTAAAAGGACCCGATTCTTGCAAGCAGCGAATTCCCCCCTATTTCCTCCGCAGCAAGCTCTGCAAGATTTGATACGAAAATCGAATGATGATATGTTCCAGGTGCATCCATCAGCAATTTTTTCAGCAATGGATTATTGGGATTAGATAATTCAAGCAATTTTACTATTGTAACAATATCAAAAGCACTCTCAAACAACGGTAAAAAACCAATTGCAAGAACACCTGCTGTAACAGCACCTATTGCAGCCACACCTGTATCCTTAAGCACCTCTACTATATCATTTGAAAGAAGCATTCCTTCTGAAAAACATATTAATGAAATTGCCATGGCTATATACAATGAGGTACGTAAAATATCATTTCTTTGCTGCATCTTTCTTAAAGAAATCGCTCCAAGAATAGTGGATACGAAGGCAATAACCATAACTTCCGGTTTAAATTCCACCACTGCACTTATCAATATACAGTTAAATAAACTTAAAACGAGACTCAGCTTATAGTTAAGCAGCAATTCCATCAAAATAGGTCCTAATGCTAACGGAATAAGGTATGGGGATATAAGAGACAAAGTTCTGGCCAACAAAAGGGAAATGATGTTTATTAAACTAATAAGAATCAGTTTATCTGTTCTGTCATATACCTTTCTATAATACCTGCGTACATAAAAATACTGCATGAATAAAACAACAGCTGTGAGCATTCCTATAGACAAAAATATTATAAGACTGTTTACATTTCCTGAATTCATCAGCAATCCTAATTCATTGAGCAAAGCAATCTGGTCTTCTGTAACAGGCTCTCCTTCTTTTACAATAATTTGATTTTTCTTGATAACTATCTTTGGAACATTTTTTATTGCTTCATTTATTTTTTCTTCTGTCTTTTCACTGTCATATATAAAATTAGGCTTTATCTGGGCACTGATTAGGTTTGTAAGTATATCCCTCTGATTTCTGGTCAAATTGCTGCCATTCAGCTCTGTTTCAACTGTATTTTTTGCTGTCTGTATATCTTCCGGTTTATCTTCCTCAATATTTTTCTCATAAACTCTGGCCATTATTTCTAATGCTTTTGTCTGCAATGCAGCTATATTATCTTTAGTCAAAGAAAACAGATATTTATATTCTTCATTATCCAGTTGCACAATCTGCAGTGCACTTAAAGCTACTATCTTATCCGCTTCATTTGAAGATGAGCCTGAGAGAGCTTTAACTTTCTCAAAAAAATTATTAATGTTTTCTAATGCATTCTTGGATACATCTGATTTCAACGTGTACTGTTTATCTATTTTATCTGCAATTTCCTGTTCCTTCACCTTAGTTGCATTTTCATCTATCGTATCCCTCTGTGCTTTTATATCGACTTTTGCGATATCTCCGGCTTTCAAATTATATTTCTTGCTTACGAAAGATGTCATTACTATTGCATATACAATTATAAAGCTTAAAATGAAAGTC
>JBEHWK010000023.1:0-30527 GCA_040217795.1 Clostridiaceae bacterium | reverse complement strand
GGCTTATTAAGTGTACCCAAAAATAAATCCAACCAACAGATCTAATAATTGGGTTAATTGACTTAATCCCTTGTGTACCAATATTTACAAAAAAAAGAGTTGTTGCTCCTCTAGAAATCTAGATTTGCAACAACCCCTTATGGAAAATCAGAAAAAGAGTATAAATATGTATTTTTGAGAATAATAATTAATATATTGGGCGTGGGTTTGTTATTAACTAATAATTCATATTAAGGGATACTAAAAATTAAACACAATATTATAATATAAATAGATATGCCCCATGGGGGGAAGATGGGGGTGCATTTTAACATGAACAAGGAAATTAGAAATATAGATTTGATAATAATAGGGGGAGGCCCTGCAGGACTTACTTCAGCCATGTATGCATCAAGGGCTAAGCTGGATATTTTAGTGCTGGAGAATGCATTTATAGGAGGTCAGGTAAGATCAAGCTACCTTATTGAAAACTATCCGGGGATTAAAAGTATCGAAGGAAGCAAACTGGCAGATTTACTGCAGGAACAGGCATTGGAAATGGGTGCAAAAATAGATGAATTTGACTTTCTGCAAAAGGTTGCTTTAACTGATGAAGAAAAAAACATTGAAACGGAGTCATATATTTATAAACCAAAGGCAGTGATAATTTCAACAGGGGCAACACCAAGGAAACTTCCCTTAAAAAATGAAAAGAGATTTTCAGGCAAGGGAATTCATTATTGCGCAGTGTGTGATGGAGCAATGTATGAGGATAAGACAGTTGCAGTAATTGGAGGTGGAAACTCCGCACTGGAAGAGGCTCTGTTTCTGACCAGATTTGCTAAAAAAGTGATAATGATAAGAAGGTATGATTATTTTAAGGGACAAAAGTCAACACTTGAAGAAGTATTAAACCATCCCAAGATAGAAGTTTTATACAACTGGGATCTAATGAATGTTGATGGCGTAAATTACGTTGAAAAAGGGATAATGAGAAATACTATTTCAGGTAAAACGAGAGAAATAGCAATTGATGCTGTATTTGGATATATCGGAACAGATCCTAAAACTGACTTGTTTAAGGAGGTTTTGAATTTGAGTAAAGGAGGATATATACTTACTGATGAAAATATGAGAACAAACATCAAAGGAGTTTATGCAGCTGGGGATGTAAGAGAGAAAAAATACAGGCAGATTACAACAGCGGTTTCTGATGGAGCTATTGCTGCATTAGATGCAGAAAAATATATTGAGGAGCGGGGGAGAGAATCATATGTTTAAGGATTTATGTTGTGAAAATAATATATACAGAAATTTAGTCGGAGGTAAATGGGTTAAAAGTGAAACTGGAAATCTTATAGACATTAAGTCTCCGATAGATGATTCTATTGTGGGAAAAGTTCACGCAATGAGTATAGATGAGGCTGATAAAGTGATAAGAAATGCCAGAGATGCTCAGGTTGATTGGAACAAGGTACCGTTAAATGAGAGGGCATCCATATTATTGAAAGCAGCTGATCTGTTGGATGAAAGAGCTGATGATATAGCTGAAATTATGATTAAAGAAATAGCAAAGGATAGAAATAGTGCTCTTTCAGAAGTCCATAGAACTGCAGACTATATAAGATTTACTACAGATACTGCTAAAAGTTTGACAGGAGAAACACTTCCAGGGGAATTGTTTCCGGGGACAGGTAAGGGGAAGATAAGTATCGTAACCAGAGTGCCTTTAGGCGTAGTTCTTGCAATATCCCCATTTAATTATCCTGTAAATTTATCTGCATCAAAAATAGCGCCTGCATTAGTAGCTGGAAACAGTGTTGTATTAAAGCCTGCTACTCAGGGAAGTATTAGCGCACTTCATTTGGTACGGGTATTTCAGGAGGCTGGGATTCCTGCTGGAGTACTAAATACAATAACAGGAAGAGGAAGTGAAATAGGTGACTATGTTGTTACTCATCCAGTAGTTGACTTCATAAATTTTACGGGGAGTACAGAAGTAGGAAGAGGTATTTCCAGGATATCTGCCATGACTCCACTATTGATGGAACTTGGAGGCAAAGATGCAGCTATAGTACTGGAAGATGCAGATTTAGATCTGGCTGCTAAAAATATAGTGTCAGGAGCATATTCATATTCAGGGCAAAGATGTACTGCAGTAAAAAGAATACTTGTAGTAGAAGATGTGGCAGATGAACTTGTAAGAAAGCTGGAAGATAAGGTTAAGGCTCTGAAGGTAGGGAACCCATCCGAGGAGCAGGTTGATATAGTGCCATTAATAGATAAAAAAGCTGCTGACTATGTTGAAGAGCTGATAAATGATGCAAAGGATAAGGGGGCAAAACTTTTATTCGGAGGAATCAGAAAAGGAAATTTGATATATCCCACACTATTCGATTATGTGACACAGGACATGAGGCTGGCCTGGGAAGAACCTTTTGGTCCAGTTTTACCTATTATAAGGGTTAAAGATGCAGAGGAGGCAATTGATATTGCTAACAGATCACAATATGGACTGCAGTCTTCCGTATTCACTAGAAACATCAACAGAGCATTCTATGTAGCTGATAAGCTTGAAGTAGGAACTGTTCAAATAAATAATAAGACTGAGAGAGGACCTGATCATTTCCCATTTATGGGGGTTAAGGCATCCGGGATAGGAACACAAGGGATAAAATACTCAATTGAATCTATGTCAAGGCCAAAAGCTATAGTGTTAAATGTAGGAGAGTAGAGAAAGTCAGGCAGGAACTGTTTTAAGACGGTAATTAAACAGTTCCTGCTTTTTTTTTATTGTAGATGAGCTGCCTTTTTTATCATAGATATTTCCCTTTCATTTTCAACAAGAGAAAGGGTTTCGTTTAATGCACTGTCAAAGTTTATTTTATAAAATTCAGGATTACTTGCGGAATTTTCCGGAGACATTATAACATATTCTGATTTATTGATAAGAAGCTGGTCTATGATTGTATAGTGGATTTTATTTCCGTCTTCATCGGTAAAGGTCATTTTTCTTTTAGTACTCATGAAAATCACTCCTTTAATAAATTACACGATTTAGTAGTACCCTAAAATTATAAGCAAGATACAGATATTTTACAAAAAAATAAAAAAAGACTAGGCAGATTGCCAAGTCTTAATGAATATTTGTATTTATTTGATGATTAAAGCTTTATCGATAGCAGGTTTATCAAATCCGATAATAATTGTTCCATGGATGTCTAACACCGGAACTCCCATCTGTCTTGATTTTTTAACCATTTCTTCTCTTGCGTCCATATTATCCTGAACGTTTATTTCCTCAAAAGCAACATTAATTGATTTTAGATAATTCTTTGCCTTAACGCACCATGGGCAGGAATTGGTTGTATATACTTTTATCATTAAATTCACACCTCTCATTAAATAATAATAATTATCTATTAATAAAATCTTAAAACATACAGAAGCAAAAATCAATATTTTTCATAATTATTATATGTGGGTTTTACTCATAAACAACATTTGTTGTATAAAAAAATAATAAGTGTATTATAATTAAATTAATAATATGTTATGATAATTAATAGTTGTTATAATATTGTAGTTGAAGTTGGTGGAAGATGGCAAAGTTAAAAACTATATATATATGTCAAGAATGCGGATATGAATCACCAAAATGGATGGGAAAGTGTCCTGATTGCAGCAGTTGGAACAGCTTTCAGGAGGAAATAAAAGATACGAAAGATAATGTGAAAAGCAAGAGTGTAATGTTAAGTGACTGGAGTACTCCTAAAAATATCGGAGAAATAAAGTCAGGTGAAAAAGAGAGATTTAACACAGGAATTAAAGAGTTAAACAGGGTTTTAGGCGGCGGATTAGTAAGGGGATCCCTTACGCTTATTTCAGGAGATCCGGGAATAGGGAAATCTACACTGCTTCTTCAGACAGCTCAGAATATTGCAAAACAGTACGGCAAAGTATTGTATGTATCTGGAGAAGAGTCAGAAGAACAAATCAAGATCAGGGG
This sequence comes from Clostridiaceae bacterium, assembly GCA_040217795.1. Lineage (GTDB taxonomy): Bacteria > Bacillota > Clostridia > Clostridiales > Clostridiaceae > Clostridium_T. Next base: position 26,539 of record JBEHWK010000023.1, on the reverse strand, counting down.
AGACAGGTTAGGTGCAGATTCCCAAAATCTTTATATAGTATCTGAAACAAACTTGGAAATAATAGAAGCTCAAATAAATGAATTATCACCTATTTTTGTAATTATTGATTCAATACAAACTATGTATAAAGAAGGAATAACATCTGCGCCAGGTTCAGTCTCTCAAGTGAGAGAATGTTCAAATGCAATAATGAGGATAGCTAAAGGAAATAACATTCCACTATTCATAGTTGCTCATGTAACTAAACAGGGAGAATTAGCAGGGCCAAGGGTTTTGGAACATATGGTTGATACTGTCCTCTCTTTTGAAGGAGAAAGAACAGAAGAATTCAGAATTCTTAGAACCATGAAAAACAGGTTTGGGACTACAAGAGAAATTGGAGTCTTTGAAATGAAGGGTGAAGGTCTTGAAGAGGTCTATGACCCATCAAAGATATTTCTGCAGGAACGGGAAGGAACCCAGGAAGGTTCCGTTGCTATTGGGATAATGGAAGGCTCTAGACCTATTTTAGTTGAAATTCAAGCCTTGGTTACTGAAACAAAGGCAACAATACCAAGAAGGACAGCAGTGGGGATAGATAATTCAAGGTTAAGTCTCATACTGGCAGTTTTGGAGAAGAAACTGAGGGTTCCTTTTTATAGTTGTGATGTTTATCTCAATGTTGTAGGAGGGCTAAATATTGATGGCACTACTGGCGATTTAGGCGTTGCATTAGCTTTACTGTCATCTGTAAAAAACAGAGAACTGAAACTGCATAAAATGATAGCAGTAGGGGAAGTGGGGTTAACTGGCGAGATAAGACCTGTTTCTTCATGTGAAAGAATAGTTAATGAAGCTGCTAAAATGGGATTTGAATATATTTTGATCCCTGAAAGAAATAAAGATAAATTAGAGGCCAAAGGAATAAAAGTTATAGGAATATCAAATTTAAGAGAGGCCATCAATAAGATTTTTTAGTAATAGGTGATAATATGAGAATAGAGTATGATAAAGATATTAAAAAAATATTAAAGATATTAGCTCCCGGAACTATATTGAGAGAAGGATTGGAAAATATTTTAAGGGCTAAGACCGGTGCTCTTCTGGTGTTTAGTGATAATGAGGATGTAATGAAACTTGTGGATGGAGGTTTCAAAATAAATTCGGAATTTACTCCTTCATATGTATATGAATTAGCCAAAATGGATGGGGCAATAGTAATAAGTTCAGATTTTAAGAAAATCGTTTGTGCAAATGTTCAAATGGTTCCTGATTCATCCATACCTACATTTGAAACAGGAACAAGGCACAGAACAGCATATAGAGTTGCAAAAGAAACCGGGGTAATTGTGGTTGCTATATCACAAAGAAGAAATATTATTACCGTATACAAAGGAGATTTAAAATATGTCTTAAGAGAAACATCTGCAATAATAGCAAGGGCAAATCAAGCTATCCAAACCCTTGAAAAGTATGTTTCAGTTTTAGACAGGGTAAAAAATAATCTTAATATTCTGGAGTTTCAGGACTTGACTACATTGTTTGATGTAATAACTGCAATTCAAAGGACAGAGATGGTAATGAGGATTGTAGGGGAGATTGAACGATATATTGTAGAACTTGGAAATGAAGGAAGATTGATTTCCATGCAGCTTGCGGAGCTTGTTAAAAGTATAGAACAAGATGGTATACTTTTAATAAGGGATTATTGCAGTGCTAATTTAGAATATAGTGAAATTTATAAGGAAATCCAAAGACTCTCATCGGAAGAGCTCATAGATTTAGATTCTATAGGGAAAAAATTAGGGTATGACGGAGTCTCCTTAATTGATACGCTGATACATCCAAGAGGATATAGAATAGTCAGTAAAATTCCAAGAATTCCTTCCTCTGTAATTGAAAATTTAGTTAAGCATTTTAAGGAATTAAAAAATATAATTGAAGCTACTATGGAGGATTTGGATAAAGTTGAGGGAATTGGAGAGGCTAGGGCAAAGGCTATAAGAAATGGCTTAAGAAGAATCGGAGAGCAGGTAGAATTAAATAAACATGTATAAAAACTCCTGATATATAGATTTTAATAATCAAAGCATGAATTGATTGAAAAATATGATTTTATGGAATAATAACAGGTAGAAACTAAAGTTTCTACCTGTTATTATCTAAATGTGAATTTCCCTAAAGTGTTAACTTTATCATTCTCTTTTATTAAAATATCATATAGATTCAAATCAAGAGTATTGCATAAAGATGTTAAGTAAAATAAATTATTGCCTATTTCCCGTTCAATAATTTCTTTGCAGTTATCACATAGTTTACCGTTTAAATGGGTCTTAAGACATTTTGACAGGTCTTCAATGGAATCCTCAGAAGATGGTAAAACTTGACGTGAAGCATCAATGCTCATGCAACCGCAGTTTGTTACTGACTTTATTACAGCACGGTTTACTCTGGCTTGGGATTCAGAAAACTTGCTGAGTATATCTAAAATACTTTTGTGTCTTAATAGTGATTCGTTTACAGAGTTTTGAAAATCATCGAAAATTACATCCTTCATGGTATCAACTCCTCTTGTAGATGTTACTCTTAAGTTAATTATAATTATTTAAATACATTTTTGTCAATAATAGCTATTTGGGATGCTGAAATATTATGTCTTTATAATAAAACCTTTTAGATAAATTTCATAGGGGGTGAAACATAAGGAAAATATGAATTTTACATTAATAATTATTAATAAAAGTTAATAACTATTTATCTAAAATATGGTATAATATTAAAAAAACTAATAAATTTCAATATCAAAACACTGAAAGTAAGGAGGTGGAGTTCATGTTGAAAAGAATATTTAGAATAGTTTTTTGTGTAATTGGACTTATACTTGGATTTTTAATTGGAGATGCTTTTTTAGGAAGCCAAACTTTTATAGATTGGGGATTTTTTACCGACTCTATTTTAAGACGAGTAACATTGTTGGCATTTACAACAAGCTTTTTTGGAGTTGCTTTATTTTTATCAGCACCATTTATTTATAATGGGATTAAGATGTTTATTCAGTATGCAGAAAAAAGCCTGCAGCATTTAAGTGCCTCTGAAATATTATTTGGAGCTGTGGGTGCAATAATTGTATTGATTATAACATCCCTTATATCATTGCCATTAAATAAGCTATATCCAATAATAGGACCTATATTATTTACAATGGTGAATATAGTAGCTGCTGTTATAGGTGCTGATGTTGCCATAAAAAAGAAAGAGGATATTACTAATCTGCTGCTTTCAATTAAAAAAGGTACTAAAGACAAGAAAACAAAGACAAAAGGAATTTCCAAGGTATTGGATACATCTGTAATAATTGACGGAAGGATTTTTGATATCTGCCAAACAGGATTTGTTGAGGGACCATTAGTGATTCCAAGTTTTGTTCTGGATGAATTGAGACACATATCAGATTCTTCAGATTCACTTAAAAGAAACAGGGGGAGAAGAGGTCTTGATATACTGAATAGAATCCAGAAAGAACTGTCCATAGAAGTTGAAATCTGGGAGGGAGATTTTCCTGAAATATCTGAGGTTGATTCAAAACTTTTAAAGTTGGCACAGAAGTTAAGCGGCAAGGTAATTACAAATGATTACAATCTGAACAAAGTTGCAGAGTTTCAAGGAGTGCCGGTGCTTAATATAAATGAACTTGCAAATGCAATAAAACCAGTTGTAATACCTGGTGAAGAAATGCATATACAAGTTGTAAAGGATGGTAAAGAATCCGGTCAGGGAGTAGCTTACCTAGATGATGGCACTATGATAGTCGTTGAAGGCGGGCGAAAGTTTATAGGTGAAGAATTAGATGTTACAGTAACATCTGTGCTGCAGACTGCAGCAGGAAGAATGATATTTGCAAAGCAAAAAGATAATTAATGGTTAGGAATGGGATATATGAGTAAAGTAGCTGCGGTTATTGTTGCAGGGGGAAAAGGAAAGAGAATGGAGTCTGCAATAAGTAAACAGTTTATTCAAATAAAAGATAAGCCGATACTGTTTTATACTTTATCAAGATTTTTGAAAAATAAAAATATTGATGAGGTTGTTTTAGTTCTTCCGGAAGATGAGATATATTATTGCAAAATTAATATTATTGATAAATATAATTTAAATGTGCAGAAAGTTATTCCAGGGGGAAAGGAAAGAAGTGACTCGGTATATAATGGACTGAGGGCACTTGAAACGGATACAGATATTGTATTGATTCATGATGGAGCAAGGCCCCTTGTTTCAGACAGCGTTATTAATGATGGAATAAGATATGCAGAACTTTATGGTGCTGCTGCATGCGGAGTAACCCCAAAAGATACTGTGAAAGTTGTCGATAAGGATGGATTCTCATGTAAAACACCTGACAGGTCAACCTTGGTGGCTGTTCAAACACCTCAAAGTTTTAATTACAGGATGATATTGAAGGCACATGAATGTGTAAGGAAAGAAGGTATTCCTGTAACAGATGACACCATGGTGGCAGAACTTTATGGTGAAAGAGTTTTCTTATATCAGGGAGACTATAGAAATATAAAGATAACAACCCCCGAGGATTTAATTATTGCAGAGAATCTGATTTAATTGATTAATCTGTTGACAGGTTTTTTTAAACTGGGTATAATAAACTATGCAAAAATCAATATAAAAAGCAGTGAAGAAGAATAGTAGAAACTAACTTATCAGAGAGAAAATCCTTGGCTGTGAGATTTTCACCAGTTTTGAACCCGCTTTGGAGTTGTAGGCAAAAACTATCGGTTTAATACCGTTATAATTTCTAGAGTACAAATTTAGGTGGTACCGCGACATTAAGTTCGCCCTAATTCGGGGCGGACTTTTTTTAATATTTAGAAAATATTGTAAAGTGCACGAGGAGGATATGTTATGTCAAAAAACAAGAAAATGGTTGAAGCAATTACATCGATGGATGTTGATTTTGCTCAATGGTATACAGATATTGTGAAGAAAGCGGAATTAGTAGATTACTCAAGTGTTAAAGGTTGTATGATTATCAGACCATATGGTTATGCAATATGGGAAAATATACAGCAGGATTTAGACAAAAGATTTAAGGAAACAGGTCACGAAAATGTATATATGCCTATGTTTATTCCTGAATCTTTACTTCAAAAGGAAAAGGATCATGTTGAAGGATTTGCTCCAGAAGTAGCTTGGGTGACACATTTTGGAGAGGAAAAACTTACTGAAAAACTATGCGTTCGTCCTACATCAGAAACACTATTTTGTGAACACTATTCTAAAATAGTACAGTCATATAATGATCTTCCTAAGTTATACAATCAATGGTGTTCTGTTGTAAGATGTGAGAAAACTACAAGACCTTTTTTGAGAACTACAGAATTTCTTTGGCAGGAAGGGCATACAGTTCATGCTACTGCAGAAGAATCAATGGAAGAGACTATAAAAATGCTTAATATTTATGCAAGCTTTTGTGAAGAATTTCTTGCAATTCCAGTAGTTAAAGGACAAAAAACTGAGAAAGAGAAGTTTGCAGGAGCAGAAGCTACATTTACAATAGAAAGCTTGATGCATGATGGTAAAGCACTTCAAACCGGGACGTCACATAATTTTGGAGACAACTTTGCAAAAGCCTTTGATATTAAGTACACAGATAAAAATGGAAAACTTCAATATGTTCATGAAACATCATGGGGGATGACTACAAGACTTATCGGAGCGGTAATTATGGTTCATGGAGATGATAACGGATTGGTACTTCCTCCAAAAGTTGCTCCTACTCAAGTTGTAATAGTACCTGTTGCACAACATAAGGAAGGTGTTTTAGAGAAAGCAAATGAAATTAAAAATAAAATTTCTAAGTTTGCAAGAGTTAAGCTTGATGACAGAGATAAAATGCCTGGCTGGAAGTTCGCAGAGTATGAAATGAAGGGTGTTCCGGTAAGATTAGAAATAGGACCAAAAGATATTGAAAATAATCAATGTGTACTGGCAAGAAGAGATACGTTGGAAAAGACAATAGTTTCTTTAGATAATGTTGAAGAAAGTATCAAGAACCTTCTTGAAAAAATACAGTCAGATATGTTGGAAAAAGCAAGGAAGAATAGAGATGAGCATACATATACAGCAACAGACTTAGATGAATTTACGAAGGTTGTAGAAAATACACCAGGATTTGTAAAAGCTATGTGGTGCGGAGACAGAGAGTGTGAAGATAAGATTAAAGAGATGACTGGAGCAACTTCAAGATGCATACCATTTGAACAGGAAAATCATTCGGAAAAATGTGTTTGCTGTGGTAAAAAAGCCGAAAAGATGGTTTATTGGGGAAGAGCATATTAAGATGGAAGAGGAGTGAAAGAATGAAGGTTTATAATACTTTAACCAGGAAAAAAGAAGAGTTTGTTCCTATAACTCCGGGAGAAGTAAAAATGTATGTTTGTGGACCTACAGTTTATAACTACTTTCATATAGGTAACGGCAGAACTTTTATAGTTTTCGATACTATCAGAAAATATCTGGAGTATAGAGGCTATGAAGTGAAGTTTATTCAAAATTTCACCGATATTGATGATAAAATGATAAATAAAGCTAATGAAGAAGAAACAACTGTAAAAGAAGTGGGAGACAGATATATTACAGAATATTATAAGGATGCGGATGGATTAAACATTAAAAGAGCCACAAAGAATCCAAGGGCAACAGAATACATGAATGAAATCATATCCTTTGTTCAGGAACTTATTGAAAAAGGCTTTGCATATGAAGTCAATGGAGATGTGTACTTCAGAACTAAAAGGTTTCAGGATTATGGGAAGCTTTCAGGACAGAGTTTAGAAGACCTGCAGGCGGGTGCAAGAATTTCCGTGGATGAAAGAAAAGAAGATCCCATGGATTTTGCTGTATGGAAATCTCAAAAACCTGGTGAACCAGGGTGGGATTGTCCATGGGGAAAAGGCAGACCAGGGTGGCATATAGAATGTTCATGCATGGCAAAGAATATTCTTGGAGATACTATAGACATACATGCAGGGGGGAGCGATTTAGTTTTTCCGCACCATGAAAATGAGATTGCACAAAGTGAAGCATTGACAGGAAAGCCTTTTGCAAATTATTGGCTACATTCAGCATTTTTGAATGTAAATAACCAAAAAATGTCAAAATCATTAAATAACTTCATTACAGCAAGGGATGCATTAGGGAAATATGATGCAGATGTAATAAGATTCTTAATGCTGTCAGGGCACTACAGAGTCCAATTGAACTTCTCAGAAGAACTTTTGGATTCAGCAAAGGCATCAGTTGAAAGGTTATATAATGCAATTTCCAATTTAGAGAACTTATCAGATGAAGTATCAGAAGAAAAGTTAAGGGAAGAGGAAAAGGAGTACCTGGATTATCTTGATGGTTACAGGAAAAGATTTATAGAAAAAATGGACGATGATTTCAATACAGCTGATGCAATTTCAGTGATTTTTGATTTGGCAAGGGATATTAATTCAAATGTTAAAGCAGGATCATCAAAGGAATTAGTGCAAGGTGCTTTGGAAATAATAAGAGAGCTTGGGAATCCTTTGGGAATACTGCAAAAATCAACTAAAGTAAGTCTGGAAGATGAAATAGAAAAATTAGTTCAGGAAAGACAAAAAGCAAGAAAAGAGAAGAATTTTGCTTTAGCTGATAAAATAAGAGACGATTTAAAAGCCAGAGGTATAGTTTTGGAAGATACACCTCAAGGCATCAGGTGGAAAAAGCTATAGTATTAAAGAGAGCCGTGATGCTCTCTTTTTTCAACTTCAAGTATATTTGTTAACTACGAATCAGAAGTATGATATACTTAAAAAAGTTAAGTAAGTCTATAAGGAGAGTTTATTTTGGAAAATTTATTATATGAGAAATTTTCAAGTCAGAAGGCACGGTGTTTAAATCCTCTTCAGCTTGCATTTGTTGGAGATGGAGTTTTTGAAGCGTTTATAAGAAATTATATATTAAGTAAAAATAGTGAACTTACAGCACATAAGCTTCATGTTGAAGCTATTAAATACGTAAAAGCTCACGCGCAAAGTGAAATAATCAAAAGAATTGAAAAAGATCTTTCAGAGGAAGAGTATTACATATATAAAAGAGGGAGGAACACTAAATCAGCAACGGTTCCTAAAAATGCAGACTTGGCAGAGTATAGGGCAGCTACAGGATTTGAAGCGCTGGTGGGATATTTATACTTAACAGACAATAGAGAGAGGCTGAATTATATTCTACTTAAATCAGTTGAGAAAATAAATCTATAAGCGGAGGTAATGATTGTGAAAAACATACATGCGGAAAAAAACAGAGTGAAAGTGCAGGAAGGAAAAGAGAATAAGCCAATGAGAGAAGACTTGGTTGAAGGAAGAAATGCTGTTATAGAGGCTTTAAAGTCTGATACTACAATAGAATACCTGCTTTTATCAAAAGGAGATACTGAAGGGTCAATAAAGCAGATTATCCAATTGGCTAAAGATAGAAAAATAGTAATTAAGGAAGTTGACAGAAAGAAATTGGATTCAATGAGTGAAACAGGAGTTCATCAAGGCGTAATGGCTATAGTTACCCCATTTAAGTATTGTACTGTTGATGATATATTGGAAGTTGCAAAAATCAGAAATGAAAAACCTTTTGTTGTAATATTGGATGAAATAGAAGATCCTCATAATTTGGGGTCTATAATAAGAACTGCAGAACTTTCAGGAGTTCATGGAATAATTATTCCCAAAAGAAGAAATGTGGGCATAACTCCTACAGTTTATAAATCATCAGCAGGAGCTGTGCAGCACATGAAGATTTCAAAAGTTACTAACATAAATACGGTCATTGATGAATTGAAAGAAAAGGGGCTTTGGGTTTATGGTGCTGATATAAAAGGAGAGGAATATAGTTATAATGAGGATTTTTCAGGAGCATGTGCAATTGTTATTGGAAGTGAGGGAAGAGGAATTTCTAATTTAACTCTTAAAAAGTGTGACAAATTGGTAAAAATACCCATGGTCGGCAAAATTAACTCTTTAAACGCTTCTGTTGCAGGTGGTATAATGATGTATGAGGTATTGAAATCTAGAATAATAAAAAAATAGATATGAGAGTGATGGGGTTTTGAAAAAAATATTTATTGATGGATACAATGTAATTAATACTTGGCCTAACCTGAAAAAAGTTATAGATTACAGCTATGAAGCTGCAAGGCAGGGACTCATCGAGATTTTACAGAATTTTGCCAATTTTGATGACTGCAATATAGAGATAGTATTTGATGCGCACAAAGTTGCGGGGAATTTGGAGAAGAAGGATATAATTGATAAAAAGTTGACGGTAGTATTTACAAAGGATGGAGAAACGGCTGATAGTTATATAGAAAGAAAGGTAAATGAATTAGGGAGAAGATTTGAGATTTGGGTAGTGACCTCTGATTGGCTTGAACAGCAGACTATATTTCAGAGGGGAGCTACGCGTATTTCTTCATTGGAATTCTATCATCAGATGGTCCAAATGAAGAAAGTGATAAAATCTGAAACTGAAAGAGTAACCAAGGGAAATAAAAACTTCCTTGAAGATAGCCTTGACAAAAAAGTGTTGGATGAATTGAATAAGATAATAAGGAGCAGCTGAGGGGGCTGCGGGGTGAGTTTGTAAAGCAGATTATGGGTATTGCTTATAGGGGGATATTATGGGAAATAATAAAAAGATAGTTAAAGAGTTCTTGGAATTTACAGGGCTATCAGATGAAGAGGTAGCCATCAAGGCGGGAAAAGGGGATATAAGAGCTCAGGAATACTTGATCAGTAAGTTTCAGGGGTTTGTAAAGAATAAAGCTAAATCATATTTTTTGATTGGCGCAGATAAGGAAGATATTTATCAGGAAGGAATGATTGGTTTATATAAAGCAATTAGGGATTTTAATCCGGACAAGCTTTCATCTTTCAGAGCCTTTGCAGAGTTGTGTGTTACAAGACAAATAATAACTGCCATTAAAACAGCTACAAGACAAAAACATATACCGCTGAATACTTATATATCGCTAAATAAACCTGTATATGAAGAAGAATCAGAGAGGACTTTGCTTGATATACTGTCAGGGCTCAAGATTACTGACCCCGAAGAGCTTATAATAAGCAAAGAAGAAATGGAGAGAATAGAGGGAGAGATATCAAACTCTCTTACTGAACTTGAAATGGTGGTTCTATCTTCTTACCTGGATGGGAAATCTTATCAGGAAATAGCCTGTGATTTGGATAGACATGCAAAATCTATCGATAATGCACTTCAAAGGGTTAAAAGAAAATTAGAAAAATGCCTTAATTATAGCAATTAAATTTTAATATATATTGACAAATGTATATTTGGATAGTAAACTTTATAATTGGTATATGTATTATATATACTTAAGTTGCTCACGTAGCTCAGTAGGTAGAGCGTCGCCTTGGTAAGGCGGAGGTAGTCGGTTCAATCCCGATCGTGAGCTCCATTTTTTTCATTGAAATAAAACGCTAGGCAAAGTTTATTAAAAGTAACAAGGAGGAATCTACAATGTCAAAAGCAAAATTTGAAAGAAACAAACCACACGTTAACATTGGAACAATAGGTCACGTAGACCACGGTAAGACAACTTTAACAGCTGCAATCACAACAGTATTAGCAAAAAAGGGATTTGCAGAAGCATTCAACTATGCAGATATAGATAAAGCACCAGAAGAAAAAGAAAGAGGAATCACAATCAACACTGCACACGTAGAGTACCAAACAGAAAACAGACACTACGCTCACGTTGACTGTCCAGGACATGCTGACTATGTTAAGAACATGATTACAGGAGCAGCACAAATGGATGGAGCTATCCTAGTTGTATCAGCAGCAGATGGTCCAATGCCTCAAACAAGAGAACACATACTTCTTGCATCAAGAGTAGGTGTTGACTATATCGTAGTATTCTTAAACAAAGCAGATATGGTTGATGACGAAGAATTATTAGAATTAGTTGAAATGGAAGTAAGAGAATTATTAAGCGAATACAACTTCCCAGGAGATGACATTCCAGTAATAAAAGGATCAGCATTACAAGCATTAGAAAACCCAACAGATCCAGAAAAGATCCAACCAATATTAGATTTAATGGATGCAGTAGATTCATACATTCCAACACCAGAAAGAGCAACAGATAAGCCATTCTTAATGCCAGTAGAAGATGTATTCACAATCACTGGTAGAGGAACAGTTGCAACTGGAAGAGTTGAAAGTGGAGTACTTCACGTAGGAGACGAAGTTGAAATCGTAGGATTAAGTGAAGAAAGAAGAAAAACAGTTTGTACAGGAATAGAAATGTTCAGAAAATTATTGGATGAAGCACAAGCTGGAGACAACATCGGAGCATTATTAAGAGGTGTTCAAAGAACTGACATCGAAAGAGGTCAAGTATTAGCAAAAGTTGGATCAGTAAACCCACATAAGAGCTTCGTAGGTCAAGTTTACGTATTAAAGAAAGAAGAAGGCGGAAGACATACTCCATTCTTCGATGGATACAGACCACAATTCTATTTCAGAACAACAGATGTAACTGGATCAATCAAATTACCAGACGGAATGGAAATGGTAATGCCAGGAGACCACATCGACATGACAGTAGAATTAATCACTGAAATCGCAATGAATGAAGGATTAAGATTCGCTATCAGAGAAGGTGGAAGAACAGTAGGTTCCGGAGTTGTTACTTCTATAATTAAATAATTAAAATAGAAGAATATGCAAGGACTGGGTGTAATTAGCCTGGTCCTTTAAATAGTAACAAGTTATTGACTTTGTTGATTATTTGTGATAATGTAGTGAAGTAACTGGCGTAGTATAGATAAATCTGCGTCGCTTAGTAAGCTTACGTTAAATATATATATATAATTAAACTGGAGGTGCAGACCATGAGAGTAAAGATAACTTTAGCTTGTACAGAGTGCAAACAAAGAAACTATAACTCAATGAAGAATAAGAAGAATAACCCAGATAGATTAGAAATGAAAAAGTACTGCAAGTTTTGTAAAAAACACACTCTTCACAGAGAAACTAAATAATCTTTTATGTTTCAGCAATTTTAAGGATGTGAATAGAAATGGCTGTCAATGGCAAGGTTAAAAAAGAGCCTGTTCAAAAAACAGGCATTGTTAAGTTTTTTAGAGAGGTTAAGGCTGAGGTTAAAAGAATAACTTGGCCTAGTAAAAATGAAGCAAAGAAAGCCTTTATAGCAACAATAGCCTTCACGGTGTTTTATGCAGCGTTAGTTGGCGGGTTCGACCTTGTTTTTAAAAACCTCTTTGAATTGATTTTTAAATTAAAATAAAGGGAGGTTTGGATGAGCTGTTCATCCGTATAATATGAGTGAAAGAGCAAGATGGTATGTAGTACACACTTATTCCGGATATGAGAATAAAGTTAAGGCGAATCTTGAAAAAACCATAGAGAATAGAGGGCTTGAGAATTTAATACTTGATATGCAGGTTCCGATGGAAGAATCCATTGAAGAAAAAGATGGTAAACAAAAGGTTATACTTAAAAAGAAGTTTCCGGGATATGTTTTAGTAAAAATGATTATGAATGATGATTCTTGGTATGTAGTAAGAAATACAAGGGGAGTTACAGGGTTTGTAGGCCCTGGATCAAAACCTGTTCCTCTGACTGACGAAGAGGTTGATTCTATGGGAGTTGTTGATATTCCTGAAGAAGTTTATTTGGAAGTCGGAGAGAGTGTAAGGATTTCATCAGGTCCGTTCAAGGACATGGTAGCTACAATTGTAGAAATTAACACTGAAAAACGCAAGGTTAAAGCTTTAGCTGAGTTTTTTGGAAGAGAAACATCAATAGAGGCAGAATTTAATCAAGTTGAAAAATTAGTTTAAAACTAATTTTACAAATAAAGACCAAGGTCTTAATTAAGTGGGAGGGCTTAAGTCCGTATTACCACAGTATAGGAGGAATTACAAATGGCTAAGAAAGTAACAGGAATGATTAAACTTCAACTTCCTGCAGGAAAAGCGACACCAGCACCACCAGTTGGTCCAGCATTAGGACAACACGGAGTTAACATAATGGGATTCTGTAAGGAATTCAATGCTAAAACTGCTGATAAAGCTGGATTGATAATACCAGTAGTAATAACTGTATATCAAGACAGATCATTCAGTTTTATTTTAAAAACTCCACCAGCTGCTGTTTTAATCAAGAAGGAATTAGGATTGGAAAGTGGTTCAGGAGTACCAAACAGAACTAAAGTTGGTAAAATCACTAAAGAGCAAATCAGAAAGATTGCTGAATTAAAGATGCCTGATTTAAATGCTGCATCAATTGAAACTGCAATGAGTATGATTGAAGGTACTGCTAGAAGTATGGGAGTAACCGTAGTAGAATAATTTTCTTGAATTCGGTGGGAGGTAAAAACCGCTAATACCACAAAGGAGGCTTTATAATGGGAAAGAAATATGTTGAAAGTGCAAAGTTAGTAGATAAGAGTGCATTATACACTCCAGCTGAAGCATTAGATTTAGCTGTAAAAACTGCTAAAGCAAAATTTGACGAAACAATAGAAATACACGTAAGATTAGGTGTAGATCCAAGACATGCTGACCAACAAGTAAGAGGTGCAGTAGTACTTCCTCACGGAACTGGTAGATCAGTAAAAGTATTAGTTTTCGCAAAAGGTGATAAAGCTAAGGAAGCAGAAGCTGCAGGAGCTGAATTCGTTGGAGCGGAAGAATTAGTTGCAAAAATCCAAGGTGAAAACTGGTTTGACTACGATGTAGTTGTAGCAACTCCAGACATGATGGGTGTTGTAGGTAGATTAGGTAGAGTTTTAGGACCTAAAGGATTAATGCCAAATCCAAAATCAGGAACAGTTACATTTGATGTAGCTAAAGCTATTGCTGATATTAAAGCAGGTAAAGTTGAGTACAGAGTAGATAAAACCGCTATAGTTCACTGTCCAATAGGAAAGAAATCATTTGGCGTTGAAAAGTTAGCAGATAACTTCCGTACTTTAATGGAAGCTGTTATTAAAGCTAAACCAGCAGCTGCAAAAGGTCAATACGTTAAGTCTGTATCTTTATCAGCTACTATGGGACCTGGAGTTAAGGTTAACCCAGTAAAAGTTTTAGAATAGTATTGACAATGGTCAATCCTTATGGTAAAATAGATTTCGTTGTAATAACTGAATAGGTGTACCGTAGACAGTGGGTGCTTTTGCATAACGTATATCGACCTGCCGAGGGGTTCATACATTTTGAATGTAATGGGTCTTTCCTGGTCTGCGGGAAGGCCCTTTCTTAATTATAAAAAAACAGTTATAGACTGTGAGGAGGTGGACACACAGTGGCAAACAAGAATAGACAATTAAAAGAAGCTAAAGTTGCTGAGATTAAAGAAAAGTTGGAAAAAGCTCAATCAGTGATTCTTGCAGATTATCAAGGATTAACAGTTGAAGAAGATACAGAACTTAGAAAGAATCTTAGAGAAGCTGGTGTTGAATACAAAGTGTACAAAAATTCTTTGGTAACATTAGCAGCTAAAGAGTTAGGTCACGAAGGCATAGTTCAATATTTAGAAGGACCAGTTTCAATAGCAATAGGCTATGAAGATGTAACTGTTCCTGCAAGATTATTGAATGATTTTGCTAAAGGACACAAAAAATTAGAATTAAAAGCTGGTTTAGTATCTGGAGATGTTTACAATGCAGATCAAGTTAAACAACTTGCTGATATACCTTCAAAAGAAGTTCTTATTGCAAAACTTCTTGGAAGTATCAAATCTCCATTATCAAACCTTGCATATCTGTTAAATGCAGTTAAAGAAAAAAAAGAATCAGAAATAGCTGAATAATAAAAAGTTAAAAATTTCGGAGGTGCTTAAAAATGACAAAGGAACAAATTATCGACGCTATAAAAGCTATGAGCGTTTTAGAATTAAATGAATTAGTAAAAGCTTGTGAAGAAGAATTCGGAGTAAGCGCTGCTGCACCAGTAGCAGTAGCAGGAGTTGCAGCAGCAGCTGTAGAAGAAAAAACTGAATTTGATGTGGTTTTAACTAGCGCTGGAGCTAACAAAATTAAAGTAATTAAAGTTGTTAGAGAAATCACTGGATTAGGATTAAAGGAAGCTAAAGAAATAGTTGACGGAGCTCCTAAGACATTAAAAGAAGCTGTAGCTAAAGAAGAAGCTGAAGATATTAAAGCTAAATTAGCTGAAGTTGGAGCAGAAGTTGAAGTAAAATAATTTCTGTTTAGCATAAAAGAGGTGCTATTGATAGCACCTCTTTAATTTCTTTAGAAATAAAATAGATTTATGTACATAGATAGCATTGACATAATAAAATCAATGTGCTATCATGATTTAATGTACTATTCAATGTGGAATAGTATATATAATTTTAGAATAGCTGTATATTGTTAAGAAAAGATGGCTATACTAAAATGATGAATTACCCGAAAGTAACTTTCCTAAAGGGGGAAGTGCGTACTTTTGGTTATTTTAGTTTAAACAAGGGGTGAAAGTTGATGGTACATCCTGTCCAAGTGGGAAAAAGAACTAGAATGAGCTTCGCTAAGGTAAAAGAAGTTACTGACATGCCAAATCTAATTGAAGTGCAGCTGGATTCTTACAACTGGTTTCTTAAGGAAGGCCTTTATGAGGTTTTCGATGATGTAAACCCAATTACGAATTTTACAGGAAACTTAGTTTTAGAATTTACTGATTTTAACTTAGATAGAGAAAATATCAAGTATTCAGTAGAAGAGTGCAAAGAAAGAGATTCAACTTATGCTGCGCCGTTAAAAGTATCTGTAAGACTGCAGAATAAGGAAACAGGTGAAATTAAAGAGCAAGAGGTTTTCATGGGAGATTTCCCATTAATGACTGAGCAAGGTACTTTTATTATTAACGGTGCCGAAAGAGTTATAGTAAGTCAATTGGTTAGATCGCCAGGTGTTTACTATAGTGTATCCAGAGATAAGAGTGGTAAAAAGCTTTTTTCTTCTACCGTAATACCAAACAGAGGAGCATGGTTAGAATATGAAACAGATTCTAATGATGTAATGTATGTAAGAATAGACAAAACCAGAAAGCTTCCAATCACAATACTGGCAAGAGCAATGGGATTTGGAACTGATGGAGAGTTGATTGAATATTTCGGAGAAGAAGAAAGATTTAAATCAACTATGGAAAAAGACAGCACTAAGACTAAAGAAGAAGCTTTATTGGAAATATATAAAAGATTAAGACCAGGGGAGCCACCGACAGTAGACAGTGCGGTATCTCTTATTGATTCTCTTTTCTTTGATGCAAAGAGATACGATTTATCAAGAGTCGGAAGATATAAGTTTAATAAAAAATTAGCGATAAATTTAAGAATTGTGAACCAAATTGCAGCTGTAGACATAGTGAATCCTGAAACAGGAGAAGTTCTTGTTGAAAAAGGACAAAAAATATCTAGAAAAATGGCTGAACAAATACAAAATGTAGGAATAAATTCTGTAGATGTTTTAGTTGATGACAGAGTTATAAGGGTTATAGGAAATCATTTTGTTGACTTGAAAAAACATGTTAACTTTGACCCTGAAGAATTGAACATAAGAGAACTTGTTCACTATCCGACATTAAAGGAAATCCTTGATGTTTATTCTGATGAAGAAGAAATAAAGGATGCAATTAAAAAGAACATTACCAGACTTATACCAAAGCATATAATCAGAGATGATATGTATGCGACTATAAGCTATGAAATAGGATTAGCATATGGCATAGGATATGTGGATGACATAGATCATTTGGGTAATAGAAGAGTAAGAAGTGTAGGTGAACTTCTGCAAAATCAATTTAGAATTGGTTTATCAAGAATGGAAAGAGTAGTTAAAGAAAGAATGACTATTCAAGACCAGGAAGGTATAACACCTCAAGTGTTAATTAATATTAGGCCTGTTGCGGCAGCTATAAAGGAATTCTTCGGAAGTTCACAGTTGTCCCAGTTTATGGATCAGATTAATCCATTGTCTGAATTAACACATAAAAGAAGATTGTCAGCTCTTGGACCTGGAGGTCTTTCAAGAGAAAGAGCCGGCTTTGAAGTAAGAGACGTTCACCATTCTCATTATGGAAGAATGTGTCCTATAGAAACTCCGGAAGGACCAAATATAGGGTTGATAAACTCTCTTGCTACTTACGCAAGAGTGAATGAGTATGGATTCATAGAAACACCATACAGAGTTGTAGATAAAGAAACAGGAATTGTAGCAAAAGATGTACAATATTTTACTGCAGATGTAGAAGATCAATACTATGTTGCCCAGGCAAATGAGCCTATTGCTGAGAATGGGCAGTTTGTAGATTCGAGGGTTACAGTAAGATACTTGGAAGACGTTCTTGTTATTCCTAGAGAAGATGTTGATTTGATGGATGTTTCTCCAAGGCAGATAGTTTCTGTAGCAACTGCAATGATACCATTCCTTGAAAATGATGATGCATCTAGAGCGCTTATGGGTTCAAACATGCAACGTCAGGCAGTTCCTTTATTAAAACCTCAGGCACCTATCGTAGGGACTGGTATTGAATATAAAGCAGCTATAGACTTAGGCGTATTGCCTAAGGCGAAAAATGCAGGGACAGTATCATATGTAAGCGGAAACGAAATAAGAGTAAAAAGAGATTTGGATGGTGGAACTGATTCGTACAGATTACTGAAGTTCAAAAGAAGTAACCAAGGTACATGTATAAATCAAAGGCCTATTGTTGATAAAGGTGAAAAAGTTGGTAAGGGAACAGTTTTAGCTGACGGACCTTCAACTGATTTGGGAGAAATAGCATTAGGTAAGAACATCAGAATGGGATTCATTACTTGGGAAGGATATAACTACGAAGATGCTATGCTGATATCTGAAGAGTTAGTTAGAGAAGATGTATTTACATCAATCCATATAGAAGAGTATGAATGTGAAGCAAGAGATACTAAGCTGGGACCTGAAGAAATCACCAGAGATATTCCAAATGTCGGAGAAGATGCAATCAGGGACTTAGATGAAAGAGGAATCATCAGAATCGGAGCTGAAGTAAGATCAGGAGACATACTAGTTGGAAAAGTTACTCCGAAGGGTGAAACTGAATTAACAGCAGAAGAAAGATTATTGAGAGCTATCTTTGGGGAAAAGGCAAGAGAAGTAAGAGATACTTCATTAAGAGTTCCTCACGGTGAAGCTGGAATAATTGTTGATGTTAAAGTGTTTACAAGAGAAAATGGAGATGAACTTACTCCGGGAGTAAATGAATTAGTAAGATGCTATATAGCTCAAAAGAGAAAAATATCTGTAGGAGATAAGATGGCTGGTCGTCACGGTAACAAAGGGGTTGTATCCAGAGTTTTACCTGAAGAAGATATGCCGTTCTTACCAGATGGAAGACCACTTCAAATTTGTCTTAACCCTCTGGGGGTTCCTTCACGTATGAATATCGGGCAGGTTCTTGAAGTCCATTTAGGATGGGCAGCAAGTAAATTAGGATGGCACATAGCTACTCCTGTTTTCGATGGAGCTACTGAAAAAGATATAGAAGAATGCTTGATGGAAGCGGGATATAATGCTAACGGTAAAACTGTTTTATATGATGGAAGAACAGGTGAACCATTTGATAATGAAGTTACTGTTGGAATAATGTATATCTTGAAGCTTGCCCATCTGGTAGATGATAAGATACATGCAAGAAGTACAGGACCATATTCTTTAGTTACACAACAACCTCTAGGAGGTAAGGCTCAATTTGGAGGTCAAAGATTCGGAGAAATGGAAGTTTGGGCTCTAGAGGCATATGGCGCTGCTCATACACTTCAGGAAATATTGACTGTTAAGTCTGATGATGTTGTGGGAAGAGTTAAGACCTATGAAGCAATTGTTAAGGGTGAAAACATACCTGAACCGGGAGTACCGGAATCATTTAAGGTTCTTATCAAAGAACTTCAAGCTTTATGTTTGGATGTCAAGGTATTGAATGAAGAAAACCAAGAAGTGAAGTTGAAAGAACTTGGAGAAGATGATGACATTGCTGAGTTGGATGTAAACATAGAAGGAAATGAGGACTTTGTTCCTCCGACACCAGAAGGAGAAGACAGTTATATAAATATTGATGAAGAATTGGAAGAAGAATTAGATTATGAATCTTTCCAATTAGATGAGTTCCAAGAAGATTTAGAACTTGATGATTTTAATGATGAACACTAATTTATGAAGGGAGGATAAACCCTTGATCGAATTAAATAATTTTGATGCACTACAAATTGGTTTAGCGTCACCAGAACAAATAAGAGAATGGTCTAGAGGTGAAGTTAAAAAGCCTGAAACTATAAATTACAGAACTTTAAAGCCGGAGAGAGATGGTTTGTTCTGTGAAAGAATATTTGGACCTATTAAAGATTGGGAATGTCACTGTGGAAAATACAAGAGAGTAAGATATAAGGGAATTGTCTGTGATAGATGTGGAGTTGAAGTAACAAAAGCAAAAGTAAGAAGAGAGAGAATGGGGCATATTGAACTTGCTGCCCCAGTATCTCACATATGGTACTTCAAAGGTATTCCTTCAAGAATGGGACTGATATTAGATATGTCTCCAAGAGCCTTGGAGAAAATCCTGTATTTTGCTTCTTATGTAGTTATAGACCCTAAGGAGACTCCTCTATTAAAGAAACAATTGTTAAATGAAAAAGAATATAGAGAAGCTTGTGACAAATATGGTGAAGAGAGTTTTGTCGCTGGAATGGGAGCTGAGTCAGTAAAGCAGCTTCTTGCTGAAATTGACTTGGAAAAAGGTTCAGCTGAACTTAAGGAAGAGTTGAAACAAAGCACAGGACAAAAGAAAATAAGAATTATCAGAAGACTGGAAGTTGTTGAATCATTCAGGAAATCAGGAAATCATCCTGAATGGATGATAGTTGATGTTATACCTGTTATTCCTCCGGACTTAAGACCAATGGTTCAATTAGATGGAGGCAGATTTGCAACCTCTGATTTAAATGACCTGTACAGAAGAGTAATCAACAGAAACAACAGACTTAAAAAGTTATTAGATCTTGGTGCTCCTGATATCATAGTAAGAAATGAGAAAAGAATGCTTCAGGAAGCCGTTGATGCATTAATTGATAACGGAAGAAGAGGAAGACCTGTAACAGGTCCTGGAAACAGACCTCTTAAATCTTTATCAGATATGCTGAAAGGTAAGCAGGGAAGATTCAGACAAAACTTGCTTGGTAAGAGAGTTGACTATTCAGGTAGATCTGTTATCGTTGTAGGACCAGAACTTAAGATGTATCAATGCGGTCTTCCAAAGGAAATGGCACTTGAATTATTTAAACCATTCGTAATGAAAAAACTTGTTCAAGATGGTGTTGCACATAATATAAAAGCAGCTAAGAGAATGGTTGAAAGAGTAAGTCCTCAAGTGTGGGATGTACTGGAAGAAGTTATTATGGATCATCCTGTATTGCTTAACCGTGCACCTACATTACACAGATTAGGAATACAGGCATTCCAGCCTGTATTAGTTGAAGGAAGAGCTATTAAGCTTCATCCTTTAGTTTGTACAGCGTATAATGCTGACTTCGATGGAGACCAGATGGCGGTTCACGTGCCATTGTCAGTTGAAGCTCAGGCAGAGGCGAGGTTCTTAATGCTTGCAGCAGGAAATATACTTAAACCATCTGATGGTAAGCCAGTTTCAGTGCCTACACAAGATATGGTTTTAGGTTCATATTACCTTACTGTAGATAAGGATGGAGTTAAAGGAGAGGGGTCATATTTCTCTTCAATAGACGAAGTTCTTATGGCGTATTCACTTAAAGAGATAGATATACATGCTAAAATCAATGTAAAGATGACTAAAACAATTAATGGTGAAGTTAAGAGCGGAATCGTTAAAACAACCGTTGGAAAAATCATATTCAACGAGTCTATTCCACAAGATCTTGGTTATGTAGACAGAACAAAAGAAGAAGAAATGCTGAATCTTGAAGTGGATTTCTTGGTAACAAAGAAGACATTAGGTGGAATAATTGATAGATGCTATGTTGAGCATGGACCTACAAAAACATCCATTATGTTGGATAATATAAAAGCTACAGGATACCATTTCTCATCAATAGGAGCTATAACTATAGCGGCTTCTGACATGATAGTACCTCAAAGAAAGTATGAGCTGCTTGAAGAAACAGATGCAACTATTGATAAGATTGAGAAAATGTTCAGAAGAGGGCTTATTTCTGAGGAAGAAAGATATGACAGAGTAATCCAAAAATGGACTGACACTACTGAAGAAGTAGCAAATGCTCTTATGGACAGTATGGATAGATTCAATCCTATATTCATGATGGCAGATTCAGGGGCCAGAGGATCTAAGTCACAGATCAAACAGCTTGCTGGTATGAGAGGACTTATGGCAAATCCTTCAGGTAAAATCATAGAACAGCCAATCAGAGCATCCTTCAGAGAAGGTCTTGATATACTTGAATACTTTATTTCTACTCACGGTGCAAGAAAAGGTAATGCCGATACAGCTTTAAAAACTGCTGACTCCGGATACTTAACAAGAAGATTGGTTGATGTATCTCAGGATGTTATAGTAAGAGGAGAAGACTGTGGATCAACTGATGGTATAGTTGTCAGTGACATCAAAGAAGGAAATGAAGTTATTGAGCCATTAAAGGAAAGACTGACAGGAAGATACAATGCAGAAGATATAATAGATCCTGAGACAGGAGATGTCTTGTTGCCAAGAGACAGCTATATGGATACTCATATTGCTGAGAAAATTGTTAAAGCTGGCGTTAAGAAAGTAAAAATAAGATCAGTATTTACATGTAAAGCTAAAATTGGTGTTTGTGCCAAGTGTTATGGTATGAACATGGCGACAGGACAAAAGATAAACATCGGGGAAGCGGTAGGAATTATAGCAGCACAGTCTATCGGGGAACCAGGAACACAGCTTACAATGAGAACATTCCATACAGGAGGAGTTGCCGGAGCGGATATTACTCAAGGTCTTCCTAGAGTTGAAGAACTTTTTGAAGCAAGAAAACCTAAAGGATTGGCAATTGTAAGTGAAATTCCAGGTACAGTAAGAATTGAAGAAACAAAGAAGAAGAGAATTGTTTATGTTGTTTCTAATGAAGGTGAAGAAAAGAGCTATGACATACCTTTTGGATCAAGAATAAAGGTAAATGATGGGGATATAATAGTAGCCGGAGATGAAATAACAGAAGGATCAGTTAATCCTCATGATATAATGGGAATTAAGGGTGTAGACGGAGCGAGACAGTATCTTCTTTCTGAAGTTCAAAAGGTTTATAGACTGCAGGGTGTTGATATCAATGATAAGCATCTTGAAGTTGTAATAAGACAGATGACAAGAAAAATTAAGATTTCAGAATCAGGTGACACTGAACTGTTGCCAGGAACTATGATAGATATGTTCGATTTTGCTGAAGAAAACAGTAGAGTGCAAGCCTTTGGCGGAGAAATTGCAAAGGGTGAACAGGTATTGTTGGGAATCACGAAAGCGGCACTTGCAACAGATAGTTTCCTTTCAGCAGCATCATTCCAGGAGACTACAAGAGTTCTTACTGATGCAGCAATTAAGGGTAAAATAGATCCATTGCTAGGATTGAAAGAAAATGTCATCATTGGTAAGTTGATTCCAGCAGGAACAGGGATGTTGAGATACAGAACTGTGAAGCTGAATACTGAAACAGAAGAGGAAATTTCTGTTGAAGAATAAACAAATCAATATTATTGACATGTGTATGCTTAGATGATAAAATAATCTTTGTGTGATTTGCAAAGCTAAACTTTAGTATACATTTGTCTACATGATTATTATGAGGCAAAGTTTGAAAACTTTGCCCATGTTTCTGAATATTTAGGAGGTATTTCATGATAGACAGACTAGTAGGAAAGAAACTTATTGGTATAAAACAATGTACAAAAGCCATTAATAATGGTGGGGGCATTGAGTTATATGTAGCTAAAGATGGTGATGGAAGGCTTATTCTGCCGCTGGTGGAATTGGCGGAAAGTCACAACATACCAGTAACATACATTGACACCATGAGGGAATTAGGCAAAATGTGTAGTATAGAGGTCAGCTCTGCTGCAGCTCTGATACTATAAACAAGCTAATATCTAAAATTAAAATAGATAAAAAAATCAGGAGGTGAAAGCATGCCAACTATTAGCCAATTAGTAAGAAAAGGCAGAAAGACTTTAGCAGCTAAATCAACTGCACCAGCACTAAAAGAGAATCCACAAAAAAGAGGAGTATGTACTGTAGTTAAGACTACAACTCCAAAGAAGCCTAACTCAGCTCTTAGAAAAATCGCAAGGGTTAGATTAACTAACGGTTACGAAGTAACAGCGTATATCGGAGGAGTAGGTCACAACTTACAAGAACACAGCGTTGTTCTTATAAGAGGTGGAAGAGTTAAGGACCTTCCAGGGGTAAGATACCACATCGTAAGAGGAGCTCTTGACTGCGCTGGAGTTGCAAACAGAATGCAATCCAGATCAAAGTACGGTGCAAAGAGACCAAAACAAAAATAGTCTGCGAATTTAGTGCAATGTCTTCAGCATTTACATAGATAAATAGAATTTTATATAGATTGCGGGAGCCAGAGCACTTTGCGGCAAAAAAACGTCGAGTACCAATGACTTAAACTAAATTGTTAAGGAGGGAAGAAAAGTGCCAAGAAAAGGACATATAGCAAAAAGAGATGTATTACCAGATCCAGTTTACAACTCAAAAGTTGTAACAAAATTCATCAACAGTATAATGGAAGATGGTAAAAAGGGAGTAGCACAAAAAATATGCTACGGAGCTTTTGAAATCATTGAGCAAAAAACAGG
Source organism: Clostridiaceae bacterium (assembly GCA_040217795.1). Classification (GTDB taxonomy): domain Bacteria; phylum Bacillota; class Clostridia; order Clostridiales; family Clostridiaceae; genus Clostridium_T. The sequence goes on along the minus strand of JBEHWK010000023.1, from coordinate 2,621 downwards.
TAAAGAGCCGATGGAAGTATTCGAGGCAGCAATGAACAATGTTATGCCATTGTTAGAAGTTAAAGCAAGAAGAATAGGTGGAGCTAACTATCAAGTACCAATTGAAGTTAGACCTGAAAGAAGACAGACCCTAGGAATCAGATGGATACTTACAGCAGTTAGAAAAAGAAGCGAAAAGTATATGAAAGAAAAGTTAGCAGCTGAATTAATGGATGCAGCTAACAATACTGGAGCAGCTGTTAAGAAGAGAGAAGATACTCATAAAATGGCTGAAGCTAACAAAGCATTTGCTCATTACAGATACTAATACTAAAACTGTTTTGGCGAAAGCCAAAGCAGTTTTGTTAAATTTAATTATATATCCGAGAGGAGGAATTATTTCATGGCTAGAAAATATCCTTTAGATAAGTTCCGTAACTTTGGAATAATGGCTCACATAGATGCTGGTAAAACAACAACTACAGAGCGTATATTATTCTATACAGGAAGAAGTCATAAAATTGGAGAAGTTCATGAAGGGGCAGCTACAATGGACTGGATGGTTCAGGAACAAGAAAGAGGTATAACAATTACTTCTGCTGCAACTACATGTGTATGGAAAGAACATGAGTTAAATATTATAGATACACCAGGACACGTAGATTTTACAATCGAAGTTGAAAGATCATTAAGAGTACTTGATGGTGCTGTTACTGTTTTGGATGCTAAGTCAGGGGTTGAGCCTCAAACTGAAACTGTTTGGAGACAGGCAGATAAGTATGGTGTTCCAAGAATGATATATGTAAACAAAATGGATGCTACTGGAGCAGATTTCTTCAGATGTATCAATACTGTAAGAGACAGACTGAAAGCTAATGCAGTGCCAATACAAATTCCAGTTGGAGCTGAAGATCAATTCAAAGGTATTATAGACCTTATAAAGAATAAGGCTGAAATATACTATGATGATTTAGGTAAAGATGTAAGAGAAGAAGAAATTCCAGCAGAATTAGCTGATCAGGCAGAAGAATACAGAGCTGCAATGATAGAAGCCATAGCTGAAACTGATGAAGAGTTAATGATGAAGTACCTTGATGGGGAAGAATTAACTGAAGAAGAGTTAAAAGTTGGTTTAAGAAAAGCTACAATTGCAAATCAAATAGTACCATGTATCTGCGGTTCTTCATATAAGAACAAAGGGGTACAACAAATGATTGATGGTGTTGTTGATTACTTGCCATCACCATTAGATATTCCTGCAGTTCAAGGTAAGAGCTTGGATGGAGAAGATGATTCAAGAGAAGCATCTGATGAAGTTCCTATGTCAGCATTAGCATTTAAGATAGCTACTGACCCATTCGTAGGTAAATTAGCATTCACAAGAATATACTCAGGTATAATGAACAGCGGTTCTTATGTTCTTAACTCAACAAAAGGAAAGAAAGAAAGAATCGGAAGACTTGTTAAAATGCATGCTAACACAAGAGAAGAAGTTCAGGAATTAGAAGCAGGAGAATTAGGAGCAGTAATCGGATTAAAGAACACTACTACTGGTGATACTTTATGTGATGAAGATAATCCAATTATCCTTGAGTCTATGGAATTCCCAGATCCAGTTATCAACGTTGCTATTGAGCCAAAGACAAAAGCTGGTCAGGAAAAGATGGGATTAGCATTAGCAAAATTAGCTGAAGAAGATCCATCATTCAAAACATGGACTGATACTGAAACAGGTCAGACAATTATAGCTGGTATGGGTGAATTACACTTAGAAATTATAGTTGACAGACTTACAAGAGAATTCAAAGTTGAATGTAACGTTGGAGCTCCTCAGGTTGCATACAAAGAAACAATCAGAGCTGCAGTTAAAGCTGAAGCTAAGTATGCTAAACAATCAGGTGGTAAAGGACAATACGGTCACTGTATCATTGAAATGGAACCAACTGAAGGAGAATATTCATTCGAAAATGCTGTTGTCGGCGGAGCTATTCCAAGAGAATACATCCCAGCTATCGATAATGGTATACAAGAAGCTTCAAAGAATGGTATTATTGCTGGATACCCAGTTATAAACTTCAAGGTTAAAGTAGTTCATGGATCTTACCATGAAGTCGATTCATCTGAAATGGCATTTAAAATTGCCGGATCTATGGCATTCAAAAATGCTATGGCTAAAGCAAACCCAGTATTGCTTGAACCATCAATGAAAGTTGAAGTTACTATGCCTGAAGAATACATGGGTGATGTTATGGGTGATCTTAACTCAAGAAGAGGAAGAATCGAAGGTATGGAAGCTCTTAACGGAGCGCAAGTTATCAGAGCATTCGTTCCACTTTCAGAAATGTTTGGTTACGCAACTACTTTAAGATCAAGAACTCAAGGTAGAGGAACTTATGCAATGGTATTTGATCACTATGAAGAAGTACCAAAGAGCATTCAAGAACAAATTGTAGGAAAGAAAGCTTAATATAATTAACTTCGAAAGTATAAGGAGGAATCTATAAATGTCAAAAGCAAAATTTGAAAGAAACAAACCACACGTTAACATTGGAACAATAGGTCACGTAGACCACGGTAAGACAACTTTAACAGCTGCAATCACAACAGTATTAGCAAAAAAGGGATTTGCAGAAGCATTCAAC
>JBEHWK010000022.1:0-30838 GCA_040217795.1 Clostridiaceae bacterium | reverse complement strand
CGAACAACCTTGAATAGTAGAATATTACATTATATAATACTAGAGTAAAAAGAAAAAGTAAAAGGAGTACATAAATGAGAGCAGTATATAAAAATCCAAAGGAGTTAGCAACATTTATAAAGGATTCTGTAGATTCATATTCAGAAGGACTTATTACTTATGAAAGACTTAAGGATATTCTAACAAGAGTAATCGAGGCTAACGGAGACAGCGTTTATAAGAATGGAACAATTCCTGTAAAACTTTCTAATGCATTAGGACAAGATAGAGTAGATATAATCAATAATATGTTTAACAAATAAGTTATTGTGAACTATCAAGTAAAAAGAGGAGCGAATTTATGATTAAAGCAGTGTTATTTGATTTAGATGGAACTTTGATTGACACTAATGAACTTATTTTAAGTTCTTTCAAGAAAGCTTTTAAAGAAGTATTAGATATTGAGGTACCAGAAAAAGAAATTACCATGCTTTTTGGAAGACCCTTAGTACAGACCCTGGGAATATATTCTGAGAGTAAACTGGAAGAATTAATAAAGACTTATAGAGATTATAATGAGAGCAACCACGACCAAATGTGCCGTTCTTTTGACGGAGTGAAGGAAATGCTTGAAGAATTAAAAGAAATGGGAGTAAAGCTGGGGATTGTAACATCTAAGAGAGAGCATCTTGCTAAAAGAGGTATGAAAATTTCAGGAATATTGGATATTATGGATACAGTAATAACACCTGAATCTACTGAAAAACATAAACCAAACCCTGACCCTGCTTTAAAAGCTTGTGAATTATTAGAAGTTAACCCTAATGAAGCAATAATGGTAGGGGATGCTACGTACGATATTCTCTGCGGAAAAAGTGCAGGATGCAAAACAATAGGAGTGAGTTATACATCAATTCCTATAAAAGAACTTCAAAGGGCTGAACCGGATTATTTTGTTGATGAACCAATGGCTATAGTAGAAATAGTTAAGGAATTAAAAATGAATACAGCCATATAGAAAGCAAAAATTCTTTTACATTCTGCATAGGTTATAATTTTCTTAAAATTAATAAGGCTTCACCATGGGTTTCCATTGGTGAAGCCTTTAAAGTTTAACTGAAGTTATTAATATCTTCTTCTTCTTCTGTAAGAGTTTTTTCTTGCCTTGAAAATTAATGAAGCAAGGAAAAGAACAACTAAAATTACCGCAATAGTGATTATGTATATTACTGCATTGGCTTTTAAAAGCTGGGATATTTTTATGTTTGCAGTACCTGTATATTCAGCTTTGTAATCCCTGACACTGAAGTTGACTTTTGTGGAAGGGGATGAAGCCAAAGACCATCCATCTTTGTCAGTAGAAGCTATTTCTGTTTTGTTTTCCTTCAGGTTCACACTATTTGAGTAAACTGAAATGTCTTTATCTAAAATAACCGGAGCTTCTATTGTTTTAGTTGGTCCAAAGAATTTGAAAGCTTTATAATTTACAGAAATCTTTCCTATTTCAGTACCTGCTTTAGTCAGTGTACTTTGTTCTGCACCATAACTGTAATTAATTATAGACTCCATATCCTTAAATACTTGCGGGCTATGCTCGTCCTTAGTTGAATCAAGAACAACACCGATTATTTTTCTGCCATCTCTTTCATATAATGCAACCAGACATCTTCCTGCCTGCTGTGTATATCCGGTTTTACCGCCGATACATCCATTTTTTCCTAAATTTTCATTCCTGTTTTCAACAGGGAAAACTGCAGTTTTATTTATAGTGATTTCAGCTTTTGAGGTTCCCATTACCTCTCTTACCCACTCGTTGCTGTAGGCTGCTTTTCCAAGCAATGAAAGGTCATAAGCTGTAGTATAATGATTCTCATCATGTAACCCGTTTGGAGTGATAAAATGAGTATTTGTCATGTTAAGCTCCTGAGCCTTCTTGTTCATCAATTCTGCGAAGCCAGCTGAGCTACCGCCTACTGCATCTGCAATCATATATGCAGAGTCGTTTGCTGAATATAGCAGAAGTGCTTTCATTACATCGTCCGCAGTCATTTCTTGTCCAACTTCAATAGGTTGCATATTGGTGTTCATTGAAAAAGCAGGCTGTGCTTTTGCTTCTTCAGTATAAGTAATTGTGTCATTTATAGTTTTGTTTTCTGCAAAAAGCAGCGATGTCATGAGTTTTGTAGTACTTGCAGGATATTTTTTTGCATCAATATCCTTAGCATAAATTATCTCCCCGGTATCATAATCTATAGTAATAGCTGCTTTTGCAGCAACTGATGGAAGTGCCTTAACAGATGTGGTTTCTGCTGACGATGCTTTGTATGACAAAGGAGATAATAATGTCAGTGATAATGTGATAGCTAATGTTGATAGTATTTTTCTAGATTTCAAAATGCACCTCTCCAAATCTTATTTTTTTAGTATTTTAATATTTTTGCCTAAATAAGTATATCATTTTTATTGTATAATAACAACTATATAGACAATGAAAAGGGGGGTTAATAATGGATTGTAAAGAAATTAAAAACATATTTTTAGATAGAAAACCAAAGGAAATAGGGAAATATAAAAGAAGTTCAGTGGTAATACCATTGTACGAAGAAGATGGGGTATCATATATAGTTTTTGAGAAAAGGGCCCTGACATTAGATCATCAGCCTGGAGATATAAGTTTCCCCGGAGGGAAGATTGAAGAGGGGGAAGAACCTCGTGAAGCTGCAGTAAGAGAACTGATAGAAGAACTTGGGGTAAATGAATCAGATATTATTATAATAGGAGAAATGGATTACCTCATATCACCATTTTCCATTATAATGTATCCATTTGTAGGAAAGCTTGAAAGATTATCTGAAAATTATAACAGGGACGAAGTTGATTCAATAATTAAAATACCAATTGATTTTTTCATAAATAATTCTCCAATCATTCATGAGGATCATCTGGAGGTTGAAAGAAATTCAGATTTTCCTTTTGAATTAATCAGGGGCGGTAAGAATTATAAATTTGCTAAAGTGAAATACAAAACACATTTTTACCAGTATGGTGAAATTGTAATATGGGGACATACAGCGCGAATTTTATATGAATTTATAGAAATAATAAAAGGGGGTAGATGACCCCCCTTTTATCATTTTTGCTGTAATGTACGTATTACAGCATTTTTAGCAGCAATCTCCAATGTATCATCCAGCTGGGACAGTTTTAAATCCTCACCTTTCATATCCAAAGCTGTTTGAATCAATCTGTCTGCAAATTCAGGATTCTTTGAAAGAAATGGACCATGAAAGTAAGTTCCAAATGTATTTTTATATATACATCCTTCATGACCGTCCTTACCATTGTTTCCATAACCGGTTATACATTTTCCCAAGGGTTTAATATTTTCTCCCAGATAGGTTCTTCCTGAATGGTTTTCAAATCCCACATAAGTTTCGTTGAATTCTTCATTTACCATTACTGTATTTCCAATAAATCTGGTTTGTCCTCCCTCGGTATATAGATCAAGTATATCTAATCCCTCAAGTTTTTCTCCATTAGGAGCAGTGTAGTATTTGCCTAAAAGCTGATATCCTCCGCAAATTGACAAAAATACCTTTCCTTCCTCGATATATTCTTTTAATGATTCCCTCTTATTTTCTTTCAGGTCAGCTGATACTATTGATTGTTCATAATCCTGCCCGCCGCCAAAAAATACAATGTCGTAGGCATCTTTATCAAATGCATCGTCCAGGGATAGGTTTATTATGTTAACTTTTATTCCTCTTTTTTCAGCCCTGTATTTTAATATAAGAATATTGCCCAAGTCGCCATAAACATTTAAAAGATCAGGATACAAGTGACATATATTAATTTCCATATGAATTTCCTCCTACCAAAGTTCCTTGATATATCCTTTTGAATGAAGATATTTCCTGTAGTTTATCATAGCTGTGTAAGTAGCCAGTACATATATGTTTTCACTGCTGCTGTTAATTAAGGAATCAGTCAGTTCTTCAAAATCTTCTTTTATGATAAAGGAATCTTCATTAAGGCCTGCGATTTTAAGTCTTATAGCCATATCATACATTCTTATGCCAGAAATAAATATATCAGATATCTGTAAAGCCCTGAGCTTTTCAAAATTTACATCCCAAATCCAGGATACATCCCTTCCGTCTGCATAATTATCATTCAGCAGAAATGCAGCAGAAAAGGATTCTTTATTAAGACAAAGAGTGTCTATGGCCTGGTTAAAGCCTGCAGGATTTTTAACCAGAATTATCTTCACTTTCTTATCTTTGATTGAAAGAATTTCCTGTCTTCCAAAGCTTGAGGACTGTTTTTCCAGGGAGGCAATAACTTTGTCTTCCTCCATTCCAAGCTCCATGGAAATTGAATAGGCGCATAGTGCGTTATATATGTTATAAACACCTGCCTGACTTATATTTAACTGGCAGCCGTTGATGCTCACATTTGAACTTTCAGGTGTCAGTTCAAAAATATTGTCTACATAATACTTAAGCTCATCACGCTTAAAACCACAGTGTCCGCAGTAAAAATCCCCTAAATGATTATAGGTAATAAAGTTATATGAATATGGAGTTTTGCAAAATTTACAAAATTTTGCATCAGCATTGATTTCTATTTCCTTATCCTCATTAACAGGAATCTTGAAACCATAGTAAACTTTAGGATTTGGCAAGTCCAATGATCCTAAAAGGGATTCGTCTCCATTTAAAATCAATTTAGCTTCAGGAACTTTTACAACACCTTCCAGTATTTTTTGAAGGGTAGTGTATACTTCTCCATATCTGTCAAGCTGATCCCTGAAAAGATTGGTAATTGTAATTATGTCTGGCGTTAAGTCCTGAGTTATGAATTTTAAATTTGCTTCATCGACTTCTATGACTGCGTATCTTGTTTCTTTAGAAAAGAATCTGTAATTTTCTATAAAGCAGGCTACAATACCCGTATGAAGGTTTGCTCCTGTTGCGTTTGTTATCACTTTCAATCCGTTATTTTTTAAGCTGTTTGAAATCATTGAAGTGGTCGTGGTTTTCCCGTTCGTTCCGGTTACCAGGATCACCCTGTAGTTTTTAGAAATTGTCTTTAAAATATTTCTGTCAAGTTTCAAGGAAACTTTACCAGGAAAATTGCTGCCGCCTTTAAATAAGTGTTTTGATAAAAATATTGTAGCTTTCCCTGCTATAATACTTAAAATAGATTTGATATTAATTTTGTCCACCACCTTAAATCCTATGAATATTATGAAGTATAACTTTCCCCAACTTTTTTATACACTAAATGAAGAATATTATCAATCATAAAGTAATAAATGTCAATGTACCTTAAGGGATAATTTTATATTCATATTTATGAGTATTTATGATATTCTATTTAAGAGTATACAGTATTAACCTGGGAGGTACTAGGCAAAAATGGAAAAAATAAAAAAAATATTGTCTGATGTCAGAAAAAAAACTGAACCTTTTATAAAAAGTTCATCAAATAAGTTTTCTGCATTGTTTGATAAAACAAAGATTAAGGTAAGGCCTTTAACAGAAAAGTATAAGAAATTGAGTGAAAAGAACAGCTTTTTGCATCCTACATTGGTGATGATAGTAATTTGTATGGTTGTATTGGTATTGGTTTTTTCAGTTAAGTTATCTTTCAAGAAAAGCCAGACAGCAATTGCAAATAATAAAGCTGAGTCGCTTTTCTATCAGGGGAATTTTGAAAAAGCTATAAGTGAATACGAGAAGCTGCAGAAAGATGACAGCTGGCCTATTTGGACAGTGAAAGAGGCAGAAATTTATTCTGTTATGGGTGATATAGAAAAATCCAATAATCTATTAAAGGAAGCAATGAAAAAAAGAAATGAAATAACTGATGGCAAAGGGGATAAATACAAGGATAAGGATGAGGAATTCATAAACTATGTGGTATTTACATATTTTATGAATAAAAACTTTGAAGAAGCTTTGAACATCGGAGAAAATCTTCTTAACAAGTACGGAGCCAACAAATCGTTGATGAGAACCATGTACACAGTATATATGGTTAATGACGAAAAGGAAAAGGCTTCAGCTATGGTAGCTGAATACCCTGTTGATACCAATTCAGCTTATGACCTGGCTGTATTGGCAAAAATGCAGATGTTGCTGGATGATTATGACAAGGCTTTTGATACTTTAGAAAAGGCTTGGAACATTGATAAAGATGAGCTTAAAGTATATGACATAATATCTCAGACGGCATCTTCCAATAAAGATTTTATACTTCAGAAGTTAGTGGAGAGATCCGCTAAAGAGCCTGATGCAATATGTTATAAATTATGGATAGCAAAAGTTTATTCCATGTCTGAAGAATCTGCTGATATGGCTGACAAAACATTAAAAGAGCTGGAAGGAAAAGATATAGGAACAGTCAATGTAAAAATAATTCAGGCGAAAATATATCAGTATTCAGGTGATAATGCCAAAGCAGAAAGCATATTGAATGAAATATTCAGCGGAAAAGAGAAACCTTATATAGGCTATCATACTGCCGGCTGGTATTATTATGATAAAGGTGAATACGATAAGGCGTTTGATTTTGCCCAAAAAAGCATACTGGCAAATAAGGATTATCCGGATAACTATGGATTTTTAATTCCTGACATTATGATAAAACAGGGGAAAAATAAAGAAGCTGAACCTTATTTCAGAACAGCATTGTTAAAGGAGCCGTTTAACTATGATATAATGATAAAAATAGGGAATTATTACTGGACTACAGCCAAAGACAGCAATAAAGCATATGAATACTTTAATCTGGCGTCTCTTGTAAAACCTACAGATGCTGAAGTGTTTTATAATATGGCCCTCATTAAATTGAACAGCAACTCACAGAAAGATGCCATCTCTTTGTTGCAGAAAGCTATATCAATGGATGATGCGAATCCGAAGTATCACAGGACATTGGGAACTGTTTATATGAACCAGGAAAATTATCAGGAAGCAATTAAGGAAATAAGATATGCTTATGCTGCAGATAAGAATGATCCTTTAACCCTGAACAATGCAGGATGCTTCTATATTTCCATAAACGGGGACCTGGAAAGAGGAATGACAAATTTAAGTGCTGCATATGATGCAAGGGATAACATTACAGATGAAGAAACAAAGAAATCAATAATTGATAATTACAATAAGGCTAAAGCCCTTTATGATGAATATAAGAAAAATACCGGAGAATCTATAGAAATACCTAATTTTATTATTTTCTATTAATACATAATTTATATGGTTCCAACCTCAACTAAAAACTTATGCATATAATTCAAAAACTCTAAAATATTTTGCCCCTTTCTTCTTTCAATTCTGGAAGAATTCAACATGCATAAGTTAAGTTTCGGTAAAGGAACCCTAGTATATAGTCAAGCCCGTAAATACCAAACTGAGGTATCTGCGGGCTTACTATTCTGTTAACGGCAATATTCCTGTGCAATGTTTAAAATACATGATCCTGCATATATATAATTATACGAATTTTTAGGAGTATTTTCATGTATCCAATAATTTTCGAAAATTTGTATTATTATAGAATCTGGGGAGGAAGAGAATTAGAAGCATTCAGAAATAATCTCCCTGAAGGGCTGATAGGTGAAAGCTGGGATATAGCCTGCCACCCTAACGGAATGGGAATAGTTAAAAATGGTGAATTCAAAGGGATGACTTTTGAAAATCTTATAAAAGTAAAAAGAGAAGAAATTCTGGGAACTGAAATAAAAGAAGAAAAATTTCCGTTTTTAATTAAAATAATAACTGCAAATGATAAATTGTCCGTCCAGGTTCATCCGGGAGATGAATATGCATTAAAGAATGAAGGGGATTCAGGAAAAACCGAAGCCTGGTATGTGCTGGATGCAAAAGAAGGGGCTAGTCTTGTAGTTGGAACAAAGGACTGCAGCAAAGAACAATTTGAAAAAGCCTTAGGTTCAGGTGACCTGGAAAGATATTTGAACAGAGTTTATGTTAAACCGGGAGATTTTTATTTTGTAAAAAGCGGCTTGGTTCATGGAATAGACGGAGGTGTTACAGTTGCTGAAATTCAGCAGAACAGCGATACCACTTACAGAATATTTGACTATAACAGAGGAAGAGAACTACATGTTCAAAAAGCACTTGATGTAATAGACTTCTCTCTCTCAGGGGAAAAAACAACAGGAATAAAAATTGAGGGGGAAGACTTGGACAAAGTATATCTTTTAACTTGTCCATACTTTTCAATTGAGAAGTATATAATTAAAAGTGAAGTGACTGAAAGAAGCGATATGGAAAGATTTTATGTATTTACATGCGCTGAGGGCAGCGGAAAAATTTATAGCGGGAAGGAAACTGTAGAGTTTTCAAAAGGCGATTCAATCCTTATACCTGCCGCATTAGGGGAATATAAAATTGGGGGATCTTCAGTTTTGTTGAAATCATATGTTTCTGGTACTGAAAAACAGAAATAGGGAATATTGGAAAATTTAAAAAGGAAACCTATGCCATTTTTTATGGAAGTTACAAATTTTTTATGAAAGTTACAAATTTTTCATTAGACATCAGGTATAATTTGGTTTTATAATAAAACTTGATTAAATTATACAAGGAGAAGACAGATGGGAATTGATTTTATTTTTATTCTAAAGGCAATCATAATTGCCGTTGTTGAAGGAATTACTGAATTTGTACCTATTTCATCTACTGGACATATGATTTTGTTCGGACAATTGATTAATTTTACGAATCCTAAAGAATTTGTAAATATGTTTGAAGTTGTTATACAATTAGGTGCGGTACTGGCTGTTGTAGTATTATACTGGAAAAAGATTTACACTACTGTATTAGAATTCTTTTCCTACGCCGTTACAAGAAAGAGTGAAGCGAAAAGAGGATTCAATTTCTGGATTTCAGTATTAATTGGGACAATTCCTGCTATAATTCTTGGCTTTGCATTTAAGGACTTTATAAGTGAAAAGCTCTTTTCACCTAAAACTGTTGCATATGCCTTTGTAGTGGGTGGTATTCTTCTGATTATTGCAGAAAATTATTACAGAAAGAATGCAAAGAAGAACAGAAAAATCACGAAGGATATTGATAAAATATCTTTTAGTCAAGCTATAAAAGTGGGGATATTCCAATGTTTAGCTTTATGGCCTGGGATGTCAAGAAGTGCTTCAACAATAATAGGAGGATGGTTTTCAGGTTTATCCACTCCAGTTGCAGCTGAATTTTCATTCTTTTTAGCAATTCCAGCTATGTGCGGAGCGACTTTATTAGATTTGCTTAAATTGGACTACTCTATAATGAATCTTACTAATTGGATAGCGTTGATTATTGGATTTATAGTGGCGTTTTTGGTTGCGTTAGTTGTAGTAGAAATGTTCATAAATTTCTTAAGCAAAAAACCTATGAGAGTTTTTGCCGTTTACAGGATATTTGCAGGTATAATTCTTATTATATTGATATTTGCCGGAATTATAAAATAAAAGAAAGGGAGTGTCACAAAACTGCTTTATAAGCAGCAAGTGATGCTCCCTGTTTCTTTATGAATACATATGAACTGAAGAATTTAACCTGATGGTAAAATCAAATTATTGAAGAAAGTATTTTTTTAGCAATTATTAAAATTATTAAAAAATACTTCCCATAACCTGAAATACAAGAGATAATGGATATAATAATATATTTGTAAGGCATGCAGCAAATTGAATTATGATTCTGAGGAAGCGTATGCATATAGAAAGCAAAAATTCTTTTGCATTCTGCGGTCACGTCTCTCGGCTTATTTCATGGGAGCTCTTCCGCACAATGTAAGGACATTAATGCTTTTTATACAGATTCAGAATATGAAGAAAACATTTAATGTTATGGAGGTATTAATAATGTACGTTGCGTTTGGAAACAGAATTATAGACAGTAAGGAAATTGGAGAAATTATTGAAAAAAATACTGAATTCAAAATAATCAAGGATATGAGTAAAGGTTCAAAAAGGGATGATATAGCAGCATATAATCTTAGTGTCAGTATAGATATTTTAAACGAAATATTGGAAGATGAAGAATATAATTTGAGTGAGCTGGATGAAGATGAACTTTTTGAAGAATATCTCACAACAGCTGAGGAAATTGCAACTGATATAGATGAATATATTCCTGATGAATCACTCATGGATATAAAGGCATACAAGTGGGACAGTTCAGATAACGATATTAAACTTATTATTGCAATTGCTCATGAAGACTTAGGAGAAGGAAAGTTGAAAGATGTGATGAAAAGGCTCCTTACTCAAGTTGAATAGAATATTAAATTAAAGCTCACGAGATTTTATTGTCGTGAGCTTTTTATAATTAAAAAAAACTTTAAACTTTGGTAATATTATGATATTATTTAATTGTGGTAATTATCTGAATATTTTGCAAACGTATAGCATTTTATGTCGGATGCATTTATTATAATATACAAAAACACTGCAGTTTGTAATAACATTAATTAAACAATCCGTAAGGGTAGAGGAGGATTATTATGACACAGGAAATTAGAAAGATAGCTTTACTTACAGGGGGCGGAGATTGTCCAGGATTAAATGCTGTAATCAGAGCCGTAACAAAAACTGCTATTTTACAATATGGTTATGAAGTTATAGGATATAAATTTGGATATAGAGGTTTATATAACAATGATTTTATTCCCTTGACATTGGATACTGTTTCCGGGATACAGCATAAAGGGGGAACTATATTATACAGTTCCAACAAGGATAATCTGTTTAACTATTCAGTGAAAGAAAATGATAAAATCGTGAAGAAAGATGTTTCTGATATTGCAGTGGAAAATTTGAAAAAAGAAGGAGTGGATGTTCTTGTTGTTATCGGGGGAGACGGAACACTCACTTCAGCTAGGGACTTTTCAAGAAAAGGAGTTAATGTAATAGGAGTTCCTAAGACAATTGATAACGATTTAGCAGCCACAGATGTGACTTTTGGTTTTAATACTGCTATCAGCATTGCTACAGAAGCATTAGACAGACTTCATACAACTGCTGAATCACATCACCGAATAATGCTTCTTGAAGTTATGGGAAGAAATGCCGGCTGGATAGCTTTAGAATGTGGAATTGCAGGTTCTGCAGATGTAATTCTGCTTCCTGAAATCCCATATGATATTAATAAAATAATTGAAAAAATTGAAGACAGGAAAAAGCATGGAAAACAATTTTCAATTATTGTTGTTGCAGAAGGTGCAAAATCAAAAGACGGCGAAGTAGTTGTATCTAAAATAGTCGCAGATTCTCCGGATCCTGTGAGACTTGGAGGAATAGGAATAAAGCTGGCTGGAGATATAGAAAAGTTAATTAAGGAAAATGAGGTAAGATGCACTGTTCTGGGACACCTTCAAAGAGGCGGAATAACATCGACTTATGACAGAATATTATCTACAAGATATGGTGTTGCAGCTGCAGATCTGATAAAAGAAGGAAAGTTCGGCAACATGGTATGCTTGAGAGGCGATGAAATATTATACGAATCACTTGAAAATGTAATAGGCGAAAATAAAAATGTTGACCCTGAAGGTGAGCTTGTAACTATAGCTAAAAAGATCGGTATCTCTTTTGCGGATTAATCATAGAGCACTGATTCCTGGAAATGGGGTCGGTGCTCTTAATAAGTCAGTAAAAATTTAATGATGCAGATAATTAAAATTGTTCGAAATTTTCTGAAAAATATGCTATAATAACTATAGAAAACATAAAGCAATTAGAGCTGGAGGATATTATGAAAGAAATTAAGAAATACTTAGAATCAAGAACGGGAAATTACAGTTTTTATTTCGAGGATTTAAATTCAGGTTTTACGTACAGTTATAATGAAAACGTTAAGATGATAGCAGCCGGTTGTATGAAACTGCCTATATCAGTTTCTCTGGTAAAAGCCGTGGAAGAAGGTAAGTTTACGTTTTTGGATAAAATTAAAATAGAGCAAAAAGATAAAGTATATGGTACAGGAATCATACATGAATTCGGAGAACGGGATTATACTATATTTGAACTTCTTGTGGCAATGCTGATTCAAAGTGATAATACGGCAACAAATAAAATTATTGATTTGCTGGGAATGGATAAGATAAATGAAAATATTAGAGAAATGAATCTTAAAAATACCATCTTAAACAGAAAAACCACTGATGAAAGAGCAATTAAGAATGGAGTTGAGAATTACACATCTGCATATGACCTTTCGTTGACATGGAAGATGTTATATAAAGGGCAATATATAACTAAGGAAAACGGAACCATGCTGATTGATATTTTAAGAAGACAGCATATAAAAAATAAACTTGCATTATATATACCGGATGATTTAAAATACGACATTTCATCTAAAACAGGTGATAAACAAGGCGTGGAAAACGATACAGAACTTATTCACCTGCCAAAGGGCGACTTCACGTTTACAGTACTGTCAAACGGCATCCCTAACAGTGTTTATGGAACGGTAACTCTTGCAAAATGTGGTAAGATGATGTGGGATGAGATAATAGTTAACTGGAATTAAAAAAACAATTGACATTTACAGATAACTTTGTTATTCTCTATATAGTTTAGAGCCTTTAATTTGATCCCTAGAGATCGTTAAGGAAGTTATTTTATGAACTTTGTCAGATGATTAAGCCTTCCTTTCAAGGAAGGCCTTTTTTATTGTATAGGAAAGTGCATTCTTTCCTATACAATAAAAAATGCAAAGGGTGCAGGGGAAGTTGTGTTCCCCGCCGCCAGAGGACGGGCATAAAGATAAATAATCGTTATGTGCCTGCAGAGCCTCGCCCAGAGGTCTCAGACACGAAGTGTCGTCGAAGGGTTAAAGACCTAAATGATCTTTAACGAGCTATGCCCAGGCCGGCACGGACAGTGGGTTCCCTAGCGAAAGTGGCGCTAGCCACTCTTTTTATGCCCTTAATATAAACAATTACAAGGCAGTTACCTTTAAATTAACTCAGAGAGGTTAAAAAGGAGGATTTTTATGAAAAATGTTAAACACTTAATTGACCCGATGGATCTTACTCTTTCGGAGTTAGAGGATATTTTCAATTTAGCTGAGGATATAATACAAAATCCGGCTGAATATGCACACCTTTTAAAAGGCAAAATACTTGCCACATTATTTTATGAACCCAGTACCAGAACCAGGTTTTCTTTTGAAGCAGCTATGATGAAACTCGGAGGAAGCATATTGGGATTTTCAGAACCGAATTCTTCTTCTGTATCAAAGGGAGAAAGTCTATCTGATACAATTAAAATTGTATCTATATATTCTGATATTATCGCCATGAGGCACCCAAAAGAAGGATCAGCCAAAGTTGCATCTCTTTACTCAAGTGTTCCTGTAATAAATGCAGGAGATGGAGGACATCAACATCCCACTCAAACATTAACAGATCTTTTAACAATTAAAAAAATCAAAAATAACCTTGAAGGACATGTAATAGGAATATGTGGAGACCTTAAGTTTGGAAGAACCGTTCATTCCCTGATTAAAGCCATGTCAAGATATAAAAACAATAAGATTGTGTTAATTTCTCCCGAGGAATTGACAATACCTGCGTATATAAGAGAAGAGATTCTGATTAAAAATAACATTTTTTTTGAAGAAGTGGAAAGGTTAGAAAATGTAATTGATAAATTAGATATTCTCTATATGACAAGGGTGCAGAAAGAAAGATTTTTCAACGAAGAGGACTATATCAGATTAAAAGACAGCTATATATTGGATGAGTTGAAAATGTCAAAGGCAAAAGATGATATGATAGTTCTTCACCCACTTCCAAGAGTAAATGAAATAGCCCAAGAGGTGGATGAAGATCCAAGAGCATGTTATTTCAAACAGGCAGAATACGGAATGTATGTACGAATGGCATTGATTCTTAAGCTTTTGGAGGTGAGATAATGTTAAAAATAACCACTATAAAAAGAGGCGTTGTTATTGATCATATTAAAGCGGGAATGGGTTTTAAAATATTCAATTACCTGGAATTAAACAAGGTTAATTATCCAGTGGCGCTGATAATGAATGTACCAAGCAAGAAATTAGGGAAAAAAGATATTATTAAAATCGAAGATGCAGCAGTTAAAGAGTATACGTTTCTAAAGTTAATATCTCCGGGAATTACTATTAACATTGTTGAGGATGAAAAAATAGTAGGGAAAATAAAGCCTGAGCTGCCTGAGAGGGTAGAAAACATTTTTTACTGTAAAAACCCAAGATGCATTACTTCTGTTGAAAAGCATATTCCTCAGGCCTTTAAGCTTACAAATAGGGAAGAAGGCATCTACAGATGTGAATACTGTGATGAGACAAGTGAGTTTTCAAAATATTAGGAGGTGCCTTATGAATTTATTGATTAAGAATGCAAGAATTATTGATGAAAGCCATGATTTTTATGGTGATTTATATATTGAAGACGGGTTAATAAAGGAACTGGGGATTTCCTTGGAAAAGGATGCTCCTGTACTTGATGCAGAAGGCTTTTCTATACTTCCTGCCTTTATCGATACTCATGTCCATTTCAGAGAACCGGGATTTACATACAAGGAAGATATCGAAACAGGTTCAAAATCAGCCTTAAAGGGTGGTTTTACATATGTTAACCTGATGGCTAACACAAATCCGGTGTGTTCAGGGCTGGACGTTCTGGATTATGTATATAAAAGAAATTCTGAAGTTGGACTTATAGATCTCCATCAGTGCATTTCTATCACAAAAGATTTTGATGGAAGAACCTTAAGCCATTTGGAAGAGCTTAAAGACAATCCTGTGGTAAAAGCTATTTCTGACGACGGAAAAGGTGTGTCAGATTCAAAGGTTATGATGGATGCCATGGAAATTGCCAAGAGAAGCGGATGGACAGTTATTTCCCATGCTGAAAATCATGAGTTTTCAAATATAGACATGAGGCTGGCAGAAAATCTTATGACTTTCAGGGATATTGAACTTTCAAAATATACAGGAGCAAAGCTTCATATGGCCCATGTTTCTACAAAAGAAGCCATGAAATATATTATAGATGCAAAAAATGAAGGTGCTTATGTAACTGCGGAAGTTACTCCACACCATATAGCTTTAAACAATGAAATTTCAAATTATAGAGTTAACCCTCCTATAAGAAAAGAGGAAGACAGGGAATATCTCCTCAGGGCAATCAGAGATGGATATGTGGACACTATCGGAACAGATCATGCGCCTCACAGCAAAGAAGATAAAGAAAAAGGGGCTCCTGGTATGGTAGGCCTGGAAACTGCTTTTCCGATTTGTTATACAACATTGGTGAAAAATGATATTATCAGCTTAAAGAAACTCAGCAAAATGATGTCTGCTAATCCAGGGGAGATACTAGGCATAAATAAGGGAAGAATTTCTCCAGGTTATGATGGAGATCTGGTTTTGGTTGACCTGAATTCAAAACTTAAGGTAAATCCTGAAGAATTTGTTTCAAAAAGTAGCAATACTCCATTTGAGGGAATGGAATTTTACGGAGAAATTCTTGCAACCATTAAGGCTGGAAAAGTAGCTTATAGAAAGTAGGGATTAATAATGAATATTATCGATAAATTATATAAAAGAGTTGAAGAAAGAGGCGTTGTATGTGTAGGCCTTGATCCTGCAATTGACTATGTTCCTGAAGAGATCCTAAAAAGAAGCAAGGATGAAGCAGAGGCAATATTCAATTTCAATAAGGAAATAATAGATGCCACACATGATGTAGCTGCAGTTTTCAAGCCTCAGATAGCTTATTACGAAGCATTGGGACTAAGAGGGCTTGAAGCTTATAAGCAAACACTTGATTATTTGAAAGAAAAAGATGCAATAATCATTGCAGATATTAAAAGAGGAGATATTGCAGCTACAGCTAAAATGTACGCTAAAGCTCACTTTGAAGGGGATTTTGAAGCTGATTTCATTACTCTTAATCCTTATATGGGAATGGACTCTATAGAGCCGTACCTGCCATATCTTGAAAATGGCGAAAAGGGATTGTTCCCGCTTGTAAGAACTTCAAATCCAGGATCTAATGATATAGAGTTTCTTGATATTGTACTTGGACATAAGGTATATCATGAAGTTGGAGATAAGCTCACCAAAATGGGTGAAGCTTACGTGGGTGAGTGCGGTTACTCACAAATAGGGGGAGTTCTTGGATGTACCCATAAAGCAGAAGCTCAGGAACTTAGAAAAAGATTTGGGAAAATGTTCTTTTTAATTCCGGGATATGGAGCTCAAGGGGGAACTGCTGAGGATGTCGCACTTTATCTGAGAAATGGAAATGGAGGAGTAGTTAACTCTTCAAGAAAAATATTATTGGCATACAGAGATGGTGATGACAGTAAGTCAATAGGGTATTACGCAAGGCAGGAAGCTATAAGAATGAGAGATGAAATAAGAGAAGCTGTTAAGAAGCAGGGTTAGGAGTGAACTTATGGAATATAAATCAGCTAAAGTTATAGAAAATATTAAATTATGTCCAGGAATTTTCAAACTGGATATTGAAGAAAAAAACCATGTAAAAGCAGGACAGTTTTACATGCTTAAACTTGAAGGCAGAACTCTGCTTCCAAGACCAGTTTCCGTGAGTGAGTGGGATGGTCAAAAAGTTTCTTTTGTATATGCCGTTGTAGGAAAAGGTACAGAAGAATATTCAACACTTAAAAAAGGAGACAGCATATTTGTTACTGGCCCTTTGGGAAATGGATTTTCAACCAGTGAGGATTTTGGGAAGGTTGCAATTGTTGCAGGAGGAATAGGAACTGCACCATTTTTACAGGTTTCAAAGGAATTAAGAAACTCTTTTCCAGATATGAAATTAGACTTATATGCAGGATTCAGGGATGATATATATCTAACTGATAAAATAGGCAATTACTGTAATAAGGTTCAAGTTTCAACAAATACAGGAAAGCATGGTCAACAAGGATTTGTTACTGATTTGATCAATATGGATGAATATGATACTATCCTTTGCTGCGGTCCGGAAATAATGATGAAAAAAGTTGTGGAAATGGCAAAAGAAAAAAACAAGAGAATTTATGTTTCATTAGAAAAACATATGGCCTGCGGAGTGGGAGCGTGTCTGGTTTGTACTTGCAAGACCAAGGATGGAAATAAAAGAACCTGCAAAGACGGTCCGGTTTTTGACGGATATTATGTTGAAATGTAATAGGGGGTGAAAATTATGATGAAAGTAACTATTAATGGTGTAGATTTTAAAAATCCAGTGATTGCAGCTTCAGGAACATTTGGTTTCGGTGCTGAATATAATAATTTTTATCCTGTAAGTATTTTGGGAGGAATATCTTCAAAAGGATTAACCTTAAATCCAAAGGAAGGAAATGACGGCATAAGAGTTTGGGAAACTGCTAAAGGAATGATGAATTCTGTAGGTTTGCAGAACCCTGGAATTCAAGGATTTATTGAAAAAGAGCTTCCTGAGATGAAAAAGTTAGGAACAAATATCATAGCAAATGTTGGCGGAGCAACTATAGAGGATTATGAAAAGGCATGCGAAATGCTGAATAATACTGATATACATATGATAGAACTTAATATATCCTGTCCAAATGTTAAGTCCGGCGGGATGGCTTTTGGTATCAAGTCCAGCGTAGCAGCAGAAGTAGTTTCTAAAATCAAAAAAATAACCAATAAACCTTTAATGGTTAAATTGTCCCCAAATGCCGAAGACATTGTTGATATGGCATACACATGCGTAAATGCAGGAGCTGATTCACTGTCACTGATCAACACATTAAAAGGAATGGCAATAGATATACATAAAAGAAAGCCTGTTTTTAATAATGTAACAGCAGGTTTATCAGGACCGGCTGTGAAACCGGTAGCTTTAAGAATGGTATATGAAGTATGTTCTGCAGTTTCTGTTCCGGTTGTAGGCTTAGGAGGAATTGAGAGCGGAAAAGATGCAATTGAATTTATGATGGCTGGTGCTCAGGCAATACAGATAGGTACAGTGAATTTCTATGATCCTTTGGCAGGAAAGAGAATAATTAAAGAAATGGAAGACTTTTTGACAGCTGAAGGAATAAAAGATATTAATGAAATAGTGGGAATTGCAAGAGTTTAAAATTTTGGAGGTTTAAGATGGAAGCGTACAAAAAAGAGTTTATAGATTTTATGATTGAGTGTGGAGTACTTACATTTGGAGATTTTGTAACTAAAAGCGGAAGAAAAACACCGTTTTTTGTAAATACAGGAAACTATAGATCAGGAAGCCAATTAAGCAGATTGGGAGATTTTTATGCAAAAGCTATAAAAGAAAACTTCGGAGAAGATTTTAATATTATATTTGGACCAGCTTACAAGGGGATTCCTCTAAGTGTAGCAACTTCAATATCTTTAAACAAAATGTATAATATGGACGTCGACTATTGCTCAAACAGGAAAGAGGTTAAGGATCACGGAGATACGGGAATTCTTCTTGGAAGCAAGATAAAAGACGGAGATAAGATTCTGATAGTTGAGGATGTAACAACTGCAGGAACATCGATTTATGAAACTATGCCTATATTGGAAGCTCAAGGTAAAGTATCTGTGCAAGGATTGATCATTTCTGTTGACCGTATGGAAAAAGGTAAAGGTGAAGTTTCAGCTTTACAGGAAATAAGAGAAAAATTCGGATTTAAGACTTGTGCTATAGTTACAATGAAAGAAGTTATAGATTACTTATATAATAAAGAAATTAACGGTAAAGTTCTTATAGACGATGAAATGAAGAGCAGAATTGAAGACTATTATAAAATTTATGGAGCAAAATAAGTAAAATTCAAAAAGGGATAGACATTGCTTAATTATTGTTAAAAGGATGTCTATCTTTTTTTCAATTTGCTAACAATGGATAATGATTATTACAAATGAATGAATATTCATAGCATTTTTGTAAAACTATTAACTTTTACATCATTATAATGTATAATAGTAACGTAAAGTTCACTTAGGAGGAATGTATTGATGTTTAAACAATGGGAAGATTTTAAAGAAGGATCTTGGCAAGAAAAAATCGATGTCAGAAACTTCATTCAAAAAAACTATACACCATATGAAGGTGACGAAGAGTTTTTACAAGGCATAACTGAGAAAACCAAAAAGGTTTGGGATATATCAAGTAATTTAATTATTGAAGAATCAAAAAAAGGTGTTATTGATGTTGCTGTTGACCGCGTTTCAGGCATTGATGCATATGAAGCAGGATACATAGATAAAGACAATGAAGTTATTGTAGGATTACAGACAGATGCGCCATTAAAGAGAATAGTGAATCCTTTTGGTGGCTGGAGAATGGTTGAACAATCACTTGAAGCCTATGGATATAAAATAGATAAAGAAATAGAAGATAATTTTCCGAAGTACAGAAAAACTCATAACCAGGGAGTATTTGATGCTTATACAGAAGATATAAGAGCAGCCAGAAGTGCAGGACTTCTTACAGGTCTTCCAGATGCATACGGAAGAGGAAGAATAGTAGGTGACTTCAGAAGAGTAGCTCTTTATGGAATAGATTTTCTGATAAAAGAAAAGAAGAATGACTTAAGAAACCTTAAAGGCGACATGCTTGATGAATTAGTAAGAAAAAGAGAAGAAGTTAACGAACAAATCAGAGCTTTAGCAGCTATCAAGAATATGGCTGCAAGATACGGTGTAGATATATCTCAACCGGCAGCTAATGCAAAAGAAGCTGTTCAAGCTGTGTACTTTGGATATTTAGCTGGAGTTAAGGAAAACAATGGTGCTGCTATGTCATTAGGAAGAACTTCTACATTCCTTGACATATACATTGAAAGAGATTTAAAAAACGGTACTTTAACTGAAATTGAAGCACAAGAAATTATTGACCAGTTTATAATTAAATTGAGACTTGTAAGACATTTGAGAACACCAGAGTACAATGACCTTTTTGCAGGAGATCCAACATGGGTTACTGAGTCTATAGGTGGAATGGGTATCAATGGTAAACCTTTGGTTACAAAGAATTCCTTCAGATATTTACACACACTGACTAACTTAGGATCTGCACCTGAACCTAATATGACTGTTTTATGGTCAGATTCACTGCCAGCAGCATTCAAAAAATATTGTGCTAAAATGTCAATACTTACTGACTCAATCCAATACGAGAGCGACGAAGTTATGAGACCAATATATGGAGATGATTATTGCATAGCATGCTGTGTATCTGCTATGAAGGTTGGAAAACAAATGCAGTTCTTCGGAGCAAGATGTAACATAGCTAAATCTCTTCTGTACTCAATAAACGGCGGAGTTGATGAAAAGAGAGGAACTCTTGTTGTTCCTGGAATTGAAAGCATTCAGGATGAAGTGCTGGATTATCAAAAAGTAAAAGATAATTATTTCAAGGTTTTAGAGTTTGTTGCAAAACTTTATGTAGATACTATGAACATAATTCACTTCATGCATGATAAGTATGCATACGAAGCAGGCTTAATGGCGCTTCATGATACAGAAGTAGGAAGACTTATGGCATTCGGTATAGCCGGACTTTCAGTTGCAGCAGATTCTCTTAGTGCTATAAAATATGCTAAGGTAAAACCTATAAGAGAAAATGGAATTACAGTTGATTTTGAAATCGAAGGAGATTTTCCTAAATACGGAAATGACGATGACAGGGTTGATGATATAGCTGTTGAATTGGTAACTAAGTTCTCTAATGAACTTAAGAAACATCCACTTTATAGAGATGCAAAGCATACATTATCAGTATTGACTATAACATCAAATGTTGTTTATGGAAAGAAGACAGGAGCAACACCTGATGGAAGAAAAGCAGGAGAACCATTTGCACCAGGAGCTAATCCAATGCATGGAAGAGACAGTCATGGTGCATTAGCTTCATTAAATTCAGTAGCTAAAGTACCATATCATGATATTTGTGAAGATGGAGTTTCAAATACTTTCTCAATTGTTCCTCAGGCATTAGGAAAATCTGAAGATGAAAGAGAAAATAACTTAGTAGGAGTATTGGATGGATACTTCACTCAGGGAGCTCATCATCTTAATGTTAATGTATTTAACAGAGAAACATTGATAGATGCTATGGATCATCCGGAAAAATATCCTACATTGACTATAAGAGTTTCAGGTTATGCTGTAAACTTTAATAAATTAACAAGACCACAACAACTAGAAGTTATAAGCAGAACTTTCCACGAAAGTTTATAATTTAAAGGAGGCTAGATTAGGGTTCCAACTTCAACAAAAAACTAATACTTGCATTCAAATCGCGACCTTTGCAATTTGGGAACAGGTATCAGTTATGTTTCAGTAAAGGAATTCTGTATCTAGCTTCCTTTCTTTTTAATAAGGAGAGCAGCCATGATTAAAGGAAAGATACACTCTATTGAAACAATGGGTTTGGTAGATGGCCCTGGAATAAGGGTTGTAGTATTCTTACAGGGATGTTCTTTAAGATGTTCATTTTGTCATAACCCTGATACCTGGCTTATGAAGGGCGGAACAGAATACACTCCTGAAGAATTGGTGAATAAAATCTCAAGATATAAGACTTACTTTAAGAACTCTGGAGGAGGGGTGACTTTTTCAGGGGGAGAACCTTTATTGCAGCCGGAATTTCTTATAGAAGTTTTAAGACTTTGTAAGAGCAGAGGGATCCATACTGCTGTAGACACTGCTGGCGTCGGAATTGGAAAATACGAAGAAATACTTAAATACACCGATTTGATTCTTTTTGATATTAAGCATTATGATTCTGAAGAATACTTAAAAATTACAGGGAAATCTATTGATGAGAGCCTGAAATTTTTAAGTATTGCTGATAAGATGAATAAAAAGATGTGGATCAGGCATGTTATGATGCCGGGAATTACTGATAAGGAAGAGCATATGTATAAACTTGCTGAAATAATAAAAACTCTTCACAATGTTGAAAAAATAGAAGTTCTTCCATATCATCTTCTGGGTGTAAACAAATATGGTGAGTTAGGCATTAAATACAGACTTGAGGGCATGCCGGCAATGAACAGGGATGAAGCGAAAAAACTTGAACAACTTCTTATTGACATCACTAAGGAAAAATAAAAAGAGGCTGGGCCTCTTTTTTTTACTTCATTCCACAGGTGAAAATTCACTTTTACCAACGCCACAAAGTGGACAAACCCAATCATCCGGAAGAGCTTCAAAAGAAGTTCCAGGAGCTATCCCATTATCCTCATCTCCTACAGCTGGGTCATAAACATATCCGCATACGTCGCAAACATAACTTTTCATAACCATTACCTCCATTTGTATTAATTAATAATAATTATTATTTTGTAGTAATTGTACCATAAATATGATAATGTTTTCAAGTGAATCTTGTATGGTTATATCTTATTCATTAAGGAGTATTATAATAATATATATTAATAAAAAAAGGAGAAATCAGGTGAAAAAATTCCTATTTAAACTATTAATAATGGTTTCAGTAATTTTCTTCATAACAATGGTATTTACATTGGTTTTAGAGAGCAGATATAAGGAACAGCTAACCATTGCCAGAACTGTTAAGATCAATATTGAGAATAATAAGATTGTTCCCCCGGTTGAAAGTCCTGTCTCAATAGTGAATTATAATTTTTCCAAAGGTTTTTTTTTAATATCCTTAATTTCAACTTTAATACTTCCTGTATTTTTACTGAATAGCGGGATTGGGGAAATTTTTGATAAAAAATTTAAAGAGAGCAAAAAATACCTGAAAGATGGTTTTATTATGGGTGTATTATATTATCTGACATCATCAGCGGTATTTTTTCCTATAGCATTTTTCTCGGGATTTTACAGACTAAAGCTTGTGGGACTCTTAAATTATAAATTTTTTCAGTGGATAATTGATTACTTAAAGAATGAGTTCTTTGGTTTGTTACTTGCATCCCTGATTTTTGGAATTGTATATTATATCTTTAAAAAGTATAAGCTATGGCCAGTTTTGTTAATTCTATTTTCAATAACAGTGACTATTACAGGTATATTTATATTTCCTTTAACGATAGATCCTCTTCTCAATAAAATATCTCCAATGGAAAATAAATCCCTGGAGCTTAAAATAAAAGAGCTGGCAAAGGAAAATGGAATAGATGATATTGGAGTATATCAGGTTGAAATGAGCAGGGAGACATCTTCGCTTAATGCATATATGACAGGAATATTCTCTTCAAGAAGGATAGTGATATGGGATACTGTTTTACACAGCCTTGATGATAAAGAAATATTATCAATTGTTGCCCATGAAATTGGTCATTATAATTTAAATCACATCCCAAAAGGTGCTTCTCTTGAATTTATCTTATCATTATTTACTTATGGAACAGCATATATCATATCTGCAAAAATATCAGAAAAAAGAGGCAGGGATGTGAAAGGCGCATATGGAATTTTATATATTTTAGTCATTTCAACATTTATAGGAATGCTGCTGAATCCTATTTCACTCTATTATTCAAGAAAGGCTGAGATTGAGGCGGATAAGTTTGCAATTGAAGCTACTAAGGATAACTTGACTAACGGGATTTTAGAGATCAGGTTTATGGAGAGCAATCTGTCTCCTTATGATGTGGATTATTGGTATAAAGTTCTTAGATATGACCATCCTACGACAAAGGAAAGAATTGATTTGTCTAACAGCTATTCATATTAAAATTAAAGGCTTGTAAAACACCTCAATGATTTTTACAAGCCTTTCTGAATATAGAGTCCAGGGAACCTGTATTATAATTTTGAAGAAAAATAGCCTGGGGGTATCAGTTTCTTCCTGATTCCTTCTACAACAGTCAGGTAAGTTGCTGCAGTATCAAATCTTGCGTCATGATAATTTCCGCTTCCAGCAAATAGTTTGTCAGCGGTTTCTGCAATTTTAGCTTCCGAAATAGACAGATACTCAATAACTTCCTGAAGTTTAGGGTTTTTATATTCACCGTTACTTTTAAGAAGCTTTACTATATCTTTATAATAATTCATGGTACAGAAAGCGTTTTTAGCTCTGAATTCCTCACCTAAAATATATAATAATTCATGGGATAAAAATTTAATATCAAAGGATACATTATGCCCTATAATAAAGTCTGCATTTATAAAATCATCTACAAAATTTTCATAGGAATCTTCAAAGTATTTTCCACTGCTTAAATCATACAGTTTTTCTAAAGAGAATCCATGAATTGCTTCAGCAGATGGATCCATTTCATCAACTGTAAAAAAATAGTTTTTCCCATATGTATTTTGAGGCTTGACTCCTGAATCTACAATTATATAACTGAGCTGGCATATTCGTCCTGGTCTGATGCTTGTAGTTTCAGTATCGAAAAATAATAATTTCATTGTATAATTCCTCCTTAGACAACTACTTTTATGATAATATAAATCAGAAGAATTATAAAGAAAAAAATAAAAGAATTCAAAAACCCATTGGATTCCAAGGGTTTTTGAATTCTTCGATTACACATCTTTTATTAAGTTTGCAATATGCTGTATCAATTCCCTGCAGTGATTCAGTGTTCTGTGGTTTACATCGAGAAGGGGATTATATTCAACAAAGTCCATAGATCGTATCAGTGAGGTGCTGAAAATACCAGAAAGAATTTCTTTCATTTCAGTCATAGCAAAACCCTTCATTACAGGTGTTCCGGTCCCTGGCACTATTGATGAATCCAGGGAATCAATATCAAAACTCAGGTGAAGATTATTTATCTCAGCATTCTTGACTCTGTTAGCAAAGTCTTCTAAAAAGGCACGTATACCAATTGATTTAATATCCTTAGTCGTCCAGAAGTTGATCTGAAGTTTTCTTATCAATGCCCGTTCTCCTTTATCCAGGTCTCTCGCTCCCACAATAAAAACTTTATTGGGATCAATTTTTCTTCCGCTGAAATATAAATCCGTCAGAAGCTTATGACCTATTCCCATGGCTGCAGACAAAGGCATTCCGTGGATATTTCCTGAAGGACTGGTCAGATGGGTATTTATATCCCCGTGAGCATCAATCCATACAACTCCTAAATCATTCTTAAAGAATCGTGAAGCCCCGCTGAGGCTGCCTAAACCTAAAGAATGATCACCGCCCACTATAAAAGGAAAGGAATTTGCAGCAAGAGATGAATAGACTGAATGAGCAAGATTCCTGTTTGTCTCAACTATTGCAGAAAGATATTTCATATGTTTATGCTGTTTGAATTTATTTATGTCAGACATTTTAGGCATGTAGATATTACCTAAATCAAATACCTTATTACCCTTTTTTAATATATGTAAGAGACCGTTTTCTCTCAAGGTATCCGGTGCTAAATCAACACCTTGTTTATCACAGCCATAATATGTAGGGACACCAATTACATTAATAATCATAGTCGTAAATCCTCCTGATTATATTCTAAAAAAATTATATATCAAATAAAATTTTAATATAAGTGAATATCTTAATATTTTACATAAAATAAAGAAATAATACTGAAAATACAAATATTAATAAATTATTTAACAACATCATCTAAAAACATATTGATTAAGGGTGTGATAAATAATTATAATTAACTAAAATAGCTTTGAGAAGGAGGATCGGTTTATGTTGAGGGAAAAAGGAACTAAAATTTCTATTATAGGTGCCGGGTTTGTAGGATCTACTGCAGCGTATGCTTTGATGATGAATGGATTGGCATCTGAAATTGTAATTGTTGATATAAATAAAGAAAAGGCGGAAGCTGAAGCCATGGATTTGTCACATGGAGCAGCTTTCGTGAAGGCAGTGGACGTGAAATCGGGAAATTATGAGGATACTAAAAATTCTGATGTTGTTATAATAACTGCAGGAGTAGGTCAAAAGCCTGGAGAAACAAGGCTGGAAATAATAAATAAAAACATTCCCGTTTTTAAAAGCATCATTCCTGAGATTATAAAGTACAGCCCTAAAACAATTTTACTGGTTGTATCCAATCCTGTAGATATTTTAACATACATTACTTATAAAATATCAGGACTTCCTGCAAACAGGGTAATAGGTTCGGGAACGGTTCTTGATACATCAAGATTCAAATATATGCTCAGTGACCACTTTAAAATTGATGCAAGAAATGTTCATACGTATATAATAGGGGAACATGGTGATTCAGAAATTGCTGCCTGGAGTCTGACAAATATTGCAGGAGCATCTGCAGATGAATATTGCAGGAAAATGTGCAAAAAGTGTGATGGTTCTTTTAAAGAAGAAATACCTGAAAAGGTAAAGAAAGCAGCGTATGAAATAATAAATAAAAAGGGATATACAAACTATGCAGTGGGTCTTGCCATCAACAGGATAGTTGAAGCTATTATAAGAGATGAGAATTCCATATTGACCGTAAGCTCATTATTTAAAGGGCAGTATGGGTTAGATGATATATATCTGGCTATTCCTACAATTGTTAACAGGGAGGGTGCCAAACAGATTTTAGAAGTTACTCTTTCTGATGAAGAACAGAAAAAGCTGGAACTTTCAGCACATATATTAAGAAAACATTTAACAGAAGCAGGATTATGATAAAGATTACCCCCAAAAACATAATTTCTTTTGGGGGTAAATCTTTTTACTGATTGATTGATAAAGATATTTCACCTGAATAAATACATTCTTCCCTGCCATTTCTATCAATTATCAGTTCACCGTTATCTCCTATATTAAGCACTTTTGCGCTGATCTTTTCTTTTCCTTTGCTTAAGGTAACATTTTTATTTATTACCAGAGAATGCTTTCTTATTATATCCAGTGACTCTGAAAAATTCAAGCTATGCTGGAATTCCTTGTAATACTTTTCTAGTTTGTTCAATATGCCTGTTAGTATTTCTTCCCTGTCAAACTCAAGGTCATAAACGGTTTTCAGTGAAGTTGCTATTGAAGAAAGATCTTCAGGGAAATCTTTAGAATCCTGATTTATATTCAAGCCGAAACCAATTACCAGATAATTAATTCGGTCCATGTCTCCTTTCATTTCAGTAAGAATGCCGCCTATTTTTTTATTCTTTACATAGATATCATTTGGCCATTTTATCTGTGCATTGACTCCCTGTTTAATTAGGACTTCTGTTATTGCTGCACATGTTATGAGAGTTATTTTATAGATCTCATATGTAGAAATAACAGGTTTTAAAAAAATTGAACAATAGATCCCCTTAACTTTAGGAGAAAACCAGTTTCTGTCAAACCTGCCTTTGCCATTTGACTGGGAGTCACTGAGAATTATAGTTCCATCTGTCAATGATTCACTGTTCTTTTTGCAATATTCATTTGTTGAATCAATTGTCTCAAAATATAATATTTTTTTTGCAAGACTGTTGCTTGCAAGATTTGAAGATATTTTTTCTATGGAAAGCTTAGGAGGTTCAAATAATAACCTGTAGCCTTTCTTAGTGAAGGATTCAATGACATACCCCTCTTCCTGGAGCTGTTTCATGTGTTTCCATATAGCTGCACGTGTGACTCCAAGCTGCCTGCTCAATTCTTCTCCTGAAATAAATATATCTTTATGATTTCTCAAAATATTTAAAATTGATAATTTCAATTAAAATCCTCCTTTTTGAGTATATTTATTAAAATTATAGCATTATTTTGTTATGATTTTGCAACTTTAGATAAAATATTTGTAGTATAATAGAAATTGCTAGGGTAAAATGAAAAAAATATTTTGTAAAAATTATAGATTATTGATTAAAAGTTAATAAAATTATATAATTAAGCAGGTATATCGTTACATCTGCTTAATTTTTGTGGAAAGGGATTGAATTAATGAAAATAAAAAGAAAAAAAGTTGAAAATGATAAGAAGAAGCGATTTTCCTTTAAATTATTTATAGCTTTTATTATTTTTGAAATTGTTTTTACAGCGGTAACAGGACCGTTTTTTCTGTATTATGGTCCATTTGAAAATGCTAAGAAGGGCTTTGTTGGTGCAGCTATGACTTCACTCAAAAGTCAGTTTCTAGCAAAATGGTTTTTAAGTGAAAGTGAAATAAATAAGATATTAGCGGACAGCAGTAATATTGAATCAGGATCCTCTGATACCAGTTCAGAAGAAATAAGTATTCCGAAAAATCATGATGAAACAATCGAGAGATATGATATTGAAAGCGACAAGTTTAAAGGTTACCTATTGGTTATAAAAGATCCTACCAGAGTTCATGTAGGATACACATCCAAACTGGGAAGGGAAGGACAGACGGTTTCCCAAATAGCAAAGAATAATAATGCTATAGCAGCAATTAACGCCGGAGGGTTCACAGACAAGTCTGCAAATTCAACTTGGGCAGGAAATGGTGGTCAAGTAATCGGATTGATTATGTCTAATGGGAAAGTAATTTCTTATGATGCTGATGAAACTGCGAAAACGGATATGATAGCTATTACAAAAGAAGGACGTCTTCTGGTTGGAAAATACTCCTTAAAAGAATTGAAGGATGCCGGAGCACAGGAAGGAGTCACCTTCGGACCTGCTTTAGTAATTAACGGCAAGGGAACTATAAAATCCGGAGATGGCGGTTGGGGAATTGCTCCCAGAACAGTAATTGGGCAAAGAAAAGATGGTTCAATTATGTTTCTTGTAATAGATGGAAGACAAATATTTAAAAGTGTAGGAGCAACCCTTAAAGAAGCACAGGATGTTATGCTTAAGTATGGTGCCGTAAATGCTGCAAACCTTGATGGTGGAAATTCTACTACAATGTATTATGAAGGTGAAGTAATAAACACACCATCGGACAGTTTGGGAGAAAGAAGCGTACCTACAGCATTTATAGTAAATTAATAAGGAGAAAAACCAATGAAAGTATTTAAGAGAATAATATTCTGGATAATGATATCTTTAGCTATACAGTTTTCAGGGCTGCTCTATCTGGATAAAAAGGTGTTTGTAAGCAGTAATAATTTTAAAGCTGTAAAAGTGGATGATAAAGTAAACACTTCAGAGAAAGAAATAGCTGTATTGGAAAATACAGATTATAAAGTAAGTTTTGATTCCAGATATATATCCTATCTTAAAGATGGGAAGCTGAATATAACAAATACTAAAACCGGAGAATCCAATATTGTTAAAACGGATGACTCGTCAGTAATAGTTAATTACATATGGCTTGCAGACAGAAACAGAATACTATTTGTAAGCAGAGACAAAGACAGCAGTTCAAAAAGCAATTTTGTATTAAATTATTATGATGCCAATAAAAATGAATCAGGAACTATTGAAAAACTTGATTATCTCAGCCAGGGGGCAGTCATAGATTCGATAGACGCTTCAACACTGCACAATGTTACATATATAAAAGTAAATGAAAAAGGTGTTAAAGGTGTGGTTTACAGAATTGATATCAATCATAAAGTTACAAAAGAATCCTTAACCAGTTCAATTATTGGTAAAATTGAAGTAATACCTCATGAGGACAGGTTGGTATATGAAGATGATCTTAACAAGAAGATTTTTGCTACCAATCCCAATATAGCTCTTTCATTTCAGGGGAATGCGGCATTGCTGCATATTGACAGTGAGGATATTGTGTATACAGGCATTATGAATGGGGATAAAGTGTCAAAAATAACTTATGGAAGTTTGTCTGCAGATACCTCCACTTGGAAAACTGTTAATCTGGATACTGGAGTTGATGAAAAGGACATATTAATCACTCAAAAAGGAAATATTCTGATAAATGACAGATTAAATGGAACTATCAAGGATCTTACAGTAGTAAAGGAATATTCTTATAAAGGGACCTTCTTAGCTATATATGATTCAGGAATAGCTTCAGTATCACAAGGTAAGTTAATTAAGACTATTTTTCAATAAATAATTGCAGACCAGGGATTTTTTATCACATCCTTGGTCTGTTTAATATTGTATGCTATAATGGTTCTTATGTAAGGAGGAGACGATATGAATTTTGATTTATTTTCTATAGTTGTATCAATACCTGCAATTCTGGTTGCTTTTACTTTCCATGAATATGCCCATGCTTTTGTAGCAGACAGATTAGGTGATAAAACAGCCAGATTTCAAGGAAGACTTACTTTTAATCCATTGGTTCACATAGATCCCTTTGGATTCATAATGATATTGCTCTTTGGATTTGGTTGGGCAAAGCCTACTCCTGTGAATACAAGGGCTTTTAAAAATTACCGTGCTGATGATTTAAAGGTTTCATTTGCAGGACCGTTGGCCAATCTGGCTGCAGCTTTTATTTTCACAATCATTACTGCAATATTCTGGAGAGTGTCAGTAAATATCGACAATATATTCAAAGCTATTTTTTTACAGATGCTTTGGTCAACTGTCATTATAAATGTTAATCTATTTTTCTTTAATTTATTGCCTGTTCCAGGTTTTGACGGGTATCGTATTCTTGAAGATTTATTTCCGGAAGCATTCTTGAAAATTAGAGATCAATTATATAGATATCAAATGATACTGTTTTTTATTGTAGTGTTTTTTGCATGGAAGATTATATCTATACCATCAGAAGCTGTACAAGATATTTTAAATAAATTATTTATTGCAGTTGCAAATTTCATTTAAGGAGGAAACATGAGACTAAGGAAAAAGTGGTGGGCTAGACCAGCATTGGAAGAAGATTCACAAGTAATAGTAAATCCTAAGGATTATAAAGGAAGATGGAACGAGGTTTTTGGGAATGATAAACCTATATATCTGGAATTAGGCTGTGGTAAGGGACAGTTTATCGCTCTTCACAGCAAGAACAATCCTGAAATTAATTATATTGGTATAGATTTAAAGGATGAAGTTCTGATAAATGCCTTAAAAAGGGTAAGCGAAG